>NZ_JXCG01000007.1 GCF_001317345.1 Thermococcus sp. EP1
AAAACATGATCTTCGTTGAAGGATGCAAGAATCCAAAAGCGGTTACAATCCTCATCAGAGGAGGAACAGAACACGTCGTTGACGAAGTAGAAAGAGCCCTTGAGGACGCAATAAAAGTCGTCAAGGACATCGTTGAAGACGGAAAGATTGTTGCTGGTGGCGGTGCAAGCGAAATTGAGCTTGCCATCAAGCTTGATGAATATGCTAAGGAAGTTGGTGGAAAAGAGCAACTTGCCATCGAGTCATTTGCTGACGCATTGAAGGTAATACCAAGGACACTTGCAGAGAATGCTGGACTTGATCCAGTTGATGTCCTAGTGAAGGTCACTGCAGCCCACAAAGAGAAAGGTCCAACAGTCGGTGTTGACGTCTTCGCTGGTGAACCAGCTGACATGATGGAAAGAGGAGTCATTGAACCATTGAGAGTCAAGAAGCAGGCTATCAAGAGCGCAAGTGAAGCTGCAGTAATGATCCTTAGAATCGATGATGTTATAGCTGCAAGCAAGCTTGAGAAAGAGAAAGAAGGCGGCAAAGGCATGGGTGAAGAGGAGACTGAATTCTGAAGCTCTTTCTTTATTTCTTAAGTTTTTGAATTTCATCTTCGAGTTTTCTGAGCTTTTCTTTGGCTCTCCTTAGTTGGAGATTTGCCATTGAAACTATTTTCGCAAGATAGTTTTCATCCACCCACAGTTCGCCATCTCTGCCTAAAGGAACGTCCATTCTCTCGGTTGAACGAATCTCCACTACAAGCTTTTTGTGGCTTACGCTCTTGATATTTGAGTGCTTAAACCCACAGGCTATTGCGAGATTTAAGAGTTCAACAGCATCCTCCAAGGTCTTTGCTGAAACGTGGAGAATTGGGCTGTGGACCATAAACCATAACATTCCCCCGTCATGTTTATTTATGGCATCGAGCACTTCTTCGATTTTTACTTCACTATGCCACTTGCCAAGCCATATTGCATTGAGCTTGTCCCCCAAATCGGGCATTTGCATGATACTTATCCTTCCTGAGCATGAGGACGTTGTGAAATAGTTTTCTAGAGAGTTTATTTTATTTAACAGGGATATTATGTCACTGTCTACTAATCCCTTTTCTAGGGCCTCATTTAGACTTTCTAAGGCTTTCTTTTTTTGAAGATCAAAATTTTTCTCATATAGAAACATGGAGGAAAAATCAAAGAGAAAACTTTTAAATTTTATCTTTTTGGAAAGTCTTGCCTTTTAAAGCTTGGAACCCGTAATTTCAAAAATGTTCCTCTCTGCAACTTTCTAAAAAGTAAAGACAAAAAGCAAGTAATGGAACTTTTTTGTTATTACTTTTTCTTTTGAAAGCTTCGCTCTTCAGAACGGGAGGAGATCAGGTTTGTATAAACCTTCTGAAAGTCTCATCTTTCTGGGATGGAGAGATACTGCCTTACTCTTCGTTCAAACTCTCCAAAATTAGGAACTCCTATGAACTCAACCTTGTTGTTTACTAGTATAGTTGGAGTTCCCATTATATTGTGTTCCATGGCTTTTCTCTGGCCCTCTGGAGTGGCAACACTAACTTCTTTTGCTAGAACTCCGTCATACTTCTTTGCTATTTCTTGGGCCATTGCCCATGCTATTGGACAATAGGGGCAACCTGGGGAAGTTATGACTTCTATAATGACTTTTGGTTTCTTTTGTTTAACCTCTATCATTCCGGCTTTTTTCATGAGTTCTAACATCTTCTTTCTTCTGATCATTTCTAGCTCATCCACCCTTCTCACCTCGGAATAATTTCAAGTGAATAAATTTAAAAATGAATTTATGAAAAGAATTTCAACTTTTAGTTTTTGAGTAGAGAAATCCCAAGTAGAGCGTTCTACTATCAGCATAGGGTGGAAAAACGATTATCAAGATTTTAATCTTGTGAATAAACTCTTATTCCTAAAGACACTGGCTCATAGTGCTCTATCCAAAAATATCTAAACAAATATTACACATAGCTGGATCAACTTCTGGATCAACTTTAGAGTGAAATGAACACACATATCCCTTTCCAAGCATTTTTAAGGCAATTTTCACGAGTTCTGAGTGAATGTAGTACTCATTGGGTCTCTCTTTTAGTATTCTATCAGCAAGTTCCATTAATTCTTCGTCTATGTCTTTGAACTTTTCCACCTCTACTAAAGCACCTCTGTTCATTTTTATGTATCTAGAAACAGCGGATTGTGTAATATGGAGAAGCTCTGCTACTTGAACCTGGGTCAAGCCTTTTTTATATAAAATCTCCACTAATCTTCTCCTCAGGGAAGGATAAACATATTTCGCAGCAGCTTCAAAGGCATTTATTTTCATAATTTTGTTTATGACATTTGGAATATATAAGGATTTTGGTCAAGTTATTATATAATCTTGTCTACCAAATGTTTGATGAAGATAAATATTCTAGAGGATTACATTGTAAATGACACATGTCATGAAAACAGAATAAACTTAGAGGATACTTTGTGCAATATCTAGAACATGCATGTAACTAAAAGTTGCATAAAACTTAAAATATATACTAAAAATTAGAACATGTGGTTTATAAATATTCCTTTTTAGGTTAAGAAACCGCAAACTTTTTATGAATGAAAGTTCATAGAACTACTGAATGATATGACAAGTGTCATAAATTTGGAGGTGGGATAAATGGTAATAAAACTTCCCAAAGAGTATGAGATGTTATGTAATCAGTGTTCAATGAGTTTAACTGGTGGCTGTACAGTTCAGGGCGTGTGTGGAAAGGACCCCGATCTAAATTCATTACAAGAGGCCTTATTGTATGGAATCAAAGGTACTTCGGCCTATTACTACCATGCTCTTGAGGTTGGTTACGACGATCCGAGAATAGGGCACTTCCTCGGAGAGGCTCTCTATTCAACGCTTACTAACGTCAATTTCAACAAGAATCGTTTCCTTGAGCTTATCCTTGAGAATGGTAGGGTACATCTTGAGGCAATGAAGCTTTTAGACAAAGCCTATGTGGAGACTTATGGAAGACCTGAACCAACTTGGGTTCCAACGGGAAGCTTTGAAGGGCATGGTATCCTCGTGACTGGTCACAGTTACCGAGCTCTATATGAGCTTCTGAGTCAAATAGAGGAAAAAGGCCTCGAAGATGAATTAAAGGTTTATACTCATGCTGAAATGTTCCCTGCTCATGCTTATCCTGAGCTTAAGAAATTCAAAAGCCTTGTTGCTAACTGGGGCGGGAGCTGGCTCTATCAGAAGAAAGAATTTGCTGAGTTCCCAGGAGTGATTCTCGGTACAAGTAACTGTGTGCAACAACCAACTAAAGCTTATCAAGATAGAATGTTTACTACTGGAATAGCTGGCCTTGAGGGTGTTCCTCATATACAGGACTATAACTTTGAACCTCTGATTGAGAGGGCTCTTAAAACACCAAAGATGAAAAACATTGAGGGAGAAAATCTACTTACAGGTTTTCATCACACCAACGTACTTGCTCTTAAAGATAAACTAATTGAACTCATAAATGAAGGTAAAATAAGGCATATTTTCGTCGTTGGTGGATGTGATACTCCTCATAAGGGAATGGGATACTATGAGAAACTCACTGAGCTGATCCCTAAGGATGCCCTTATACTCTCAGCTGCTTGTGGTAAGTTCCGTTACAATGCAAGAAATTATGGCACCATTGATGGAATTCCAAGGTTCCTTGACTTTGGACAGTGTAACAACGTTTATTCCATAATTGAAATAGCCGTTGCCCTTGCTAGTGAGCTTGGAATGGATGTAAATTCGCTTCCGGTTAGCATAGTGCTCAGCTGGATGGAGCAAAAGGCCATAGCCATACTATACTCCTTGCTCTACCTTGGAATAAAGGGTATTTATATAGGGCCAAAACCACCAGAGTTCATAACACCGAACGTCTTTGAAATCCTCAGAAAGCAATTTGACCTTAAACTTATCAGTGATCCAGAGAAAGATTTGCAAGCCATGCTTAATAAGGGAATAACAGTGGAGGAAAACACTCCACTCGCTGAAGAGCTTGATTAACTTTTTCTAATTTTTTGTTTCTTGACTCTTTATTTCAAACCTCCCCTACAATGAGTAGAAAGGTTTAAAAGTAATGAGTATGACATGTGTCATGAAGGTGATATGTAATGACAGAACTCCTGAACAACAGGGAATATAAAAAAGAAAAAATGAAAGAGCTTTTGAAGAAGATTCACAAAGGTGAGGATGTAGAGAAACTCAAGGAAGAGTTTAAAGATTTATTGAGAAGTATTTCACCATTAGAGATCCCTCTCATTGAGCAGGAGCTTGTTAAGGAAGGCATTTCTGCATATGAGATAGCTAAGATGTGTGATATTCACGTGGAGCTTTTTAGGGAAGCTGTCTCTGGAATCGGGGAAAAAGAGAGGGAACTTCCAAATGGCCATCCTTTGAGGACACTCTATGAAGAGAATAGGGAGATAACAAAAGATGCCGAGATGGTGAACTTATATGCATCAACGTTGGCGGCTACAAAGGATGAGAATATGAAAAAAGAGATTCTAGGGGTTCTGAAAGGACTTGCAAACCAATTAAGAGCCATCGGCTTTACCCACTACACCAGAGAAGAGATGCTGATATTCCCCTATTTGGAGAGACGAGGCATAACGGCAGTACCCACAGTTCTTTGGAGAAAGCACGATGAAAATAGAGTTATGATAAAACAGTTTGTTGAGCTCTTAAATAGGGTTGATGAAATGCAGTGGGAAGAGTTTGCAAATACAGTTAAAGAAAAGGCCCAAGAATTGTCAAGAGCAATTATAGACATGGTTTTCAGGGAAGATAATATCCTTTACCCAACTCTTAAGGCCCTCTTGAGTGAAGGAGAATGGAGGGCTATTAAAGAGCAGGAGAATATGATCGGTTACTATAAAGTGAAGCCGGGTGATGAATGGAGGCCTAAAGAAAAGCCCCTTCAGCCATATGAGATTGATCCTACGTTAACAGCGGAGCAGATATTGGGCTTACCCAAAGAAATGCAAATGGTTCTTAGAGGTCAAAAACTTGAGGTTGATAGAACAGAGGTTAAGCGAAAGGGTGATCTCGAACTAGAAACCGGTTATCTAAGCATAGAAGAGCTGAATGCAATATTTAAGCATTTACCAATTGACATAACTTTCGTGGATAAAGACGATAGGGTGAGATTTTTCTCCGGTGGAGAGAGGATATTCGCTAGGACTCCCTCGGTGATCGGAAGGCCAGTTCAACTCTGCCATCCACCGAAGAGTGTCCATATTGTGAACAGAATCCTCACAGCTTTTAAGGAAGGCGCGAAAAATAAAGCTGAGTTTTGGATTAAAATGGGGCCAAGGTATGTGTATATTCTCTACGTGCCAGTAAGAGACAAAAAGGGCAACTACCTTGGGACTTTGGAGATCACCATGGATATTAGTAGGTATAAAGAAATTGAAGGTGAAAGAAGGCTTCTTGATTGGGGTGATTGAAGTGATGGTTGTTAAAGCTGAAGAGGCTGAGAGGGTTGAAAACCCTCATGGGGTGGATGTTAGAGCTCTGTTGAGAAGGAAAAACGTTAAGGTAATGTTGGTGACATTAAACCCGAAAGAAGAGCTTAAAAGGCATACTACTCAAGTAGATGCTTTTATTTATATTTTAAAAGGAAATGCTCTTGTGGAGGTTGGAGAAGAAAAAGAAAATGTGAAGAAAGATACTTTGGTCTTTCTTCCAAAGGATGTTCCACACGCGGTTAAGAATGTGGGTGGTTTATCATTGAAGTTCTTAGTGATAAAACTTGGCTGACCTCCTCACCCTAAAGGCGAAGGCTTTCAGGTGAGTAACAGAGACATGGCTAGAAATTGAGATGATTGGGTTGATAGTTGGAATTGACTATTTTCTTTTTCAATTCCTACTGTTCACGGTAGGAGAAGAGATAGTCTTTGCTGGGTAATCTATATATCTTTTAACGTAGTTAAGATATAAGGGGTGTATACAGTGGAGAATATATTTAAAAAACGAGTCGAGCGTTTTCAAGAACTCCTTAAAAGGGAGGAGATTGATGGTGCTGTCATAAGAACACTTTCAACTTTCGTTTACTTTACCGGTACAAAGTGGCTCAGACCTAGTCTTTTGATACCTGCCGAAGGCCAACCTATAGCCATTGTGGCTAAAGGAGAAGCAGAGCTTTTCAGAGAGAAAAGCTGGATTGAAAATATTGTAGAGTTTCAAAAGACCGAAGAGCTGATGGCAAATGTCACAGTATGGATAAAGAAGAATGGCTTCTCAAGGATTGGAATGGAGTTTAGCGTTGAGAGGGATTCATACGTCTTATTTTTCGAATTGTTCAAAAAACTTAATCCCGAAGTGGAAATAATGGATGTCAGGGGCCTTTCTATGGAACTGAGAATGATAAAAGATGATTGGGAACTTGAGAACATTAGAAAGGCAGGGAAAATAGCTGTAAAAGGCATGAAAGTAGCTGAGGAAGAGATAAAACCTGGAAAAAGTGAACTTCAGATAGCAGCAGAAATAACCAGAGAACTCATGCTCAACGGTAGCGAAGAGCCAAAGGTTTACGTGGCAGCAACTCCAAGAGCACACGCTGAGCCATTTAGAGATGTTAAGGTAGAAGAGGGAAGAATAGTATCAGTGGTTATAGGAGCAGACTGGAACCACTATTATGCTAACATCACCCGCTCATTTCCGGTGGGAGAGATAAGCGAAAGAGGTAGAAAGGCAATAGATGCAATGGAAAATGCTTATAGGGCGAGTATTGAGCTCACAAAACCAGGGATTAAGTTCATTAAGGTTGAAAAAGAAATTGAAAGAATTTATCATGAGATGGGGCTTGAGAAGTACTACATAGTGGGATATACCCATGGCGTTGGATTGCTAATTGAAGAGGATCCCATAACCACAATAGTGGTTCCCCATAGAGCAATGATAGCAAAAGAAGGAATGGTTCTAGCAATGGTTCATGCTCCCCTTATGATACCTGAAGGAGCAGTAAAAAAGGAGGACACTTTTATAATGGGCAAAAAATTGGAAAATGTGACGAAATACTAGAAGCTAGAACACTCCTGTTCCAATTCCACAGATCTTCGCAAATGGACATATAGAACAGTCTTCAGTGTATGGTTCTAAAGGAGGTTCACCTTTGATGGCTTTTGTAATCTCCTTAGCTCTCTCCATATCTTCGTCATCACCCTCTAGGACAAGAGTAACGCTTCCTTCTGCGCCCCCGGCTCCTCCAGAGGCTATGGGGATTGCATCAACGTTAGCTAGGATGTCATAGGCCTCCACTTCCGTAACTGGAATGGCATGTGGGATTGGGACTAGTGCAGCATAGAGGCCTGTTCCCCAATCAAAAGAATAAATGCCTGTAAGTTTGGCACTAACCTCAACTGGTGTAGGAGTGAACTTCTCAAGGCTTATTGGGGTTATCGTGATGACTCCCTTTGTTATTGTCCATCCAAAGGTTTTTCCTATTGTTCCACCATCAGGAGCAGCTGCAAAAACAGCTACATTCCAGTTTTGGTCTATTGCATTTGCTCCTTTTATAAATACATCGTCTGGGCCCATCTCCTTTAGAGCCTCTAAGGGTTCACCTTCGTATGGTTTTCCTTTGTAAAGAACAAGATGCTTTGGCCACGTCTTTTTTGCTGTTACACATGTTCTTCCTTTGCTTATGACTCCTACTGTCCACTTTTCTTTTTCGATTTTTTCCCCTAAAATTTCCTCTGCCACATATGCGGCAGTTGTACCAGTGGCAATATATACAAAACCGTTTTCAAGGGCATGTTGTACTTCTTCAAGTGCCACAATAGCTTTAGCAATCAAGCGTTTGCTTTCAGTGGGGGTAAGAGTAACAAGGGCTCTTTTCATGAAAATCACCTCATTAAATTTTGTATCTTAACCTTATTAAAATTGTGGAAAAGAAGTTAGAGAGAATCTATGACAGCCCTAACATCTTCAAGAGGTTCTTTGATGATCTCACCGATGTCCTCAGCGGCGTTTATTGCAACATATACACTTCCTTCTTTTTCATAAAGCAAAACCGGACATGGAGCAAATGAACCAATTTCATACTCGACCTTAGTCATCTCATAAAACTGCTTTGGATTGCAGACGTAGAAGATTCTATAAGGCTCCATTTCAACACCTAACTTAGCTTTCACAACTTCACTCGGAGTAAACTCGAGTACAACCTTGTATCCCTTCTTTTCCAACTCTGCCTTTAACTTTTCCTCAACCTCTTTTAGGGGCATTCCAACCTTCCTTCTGTATCTAAACATCCAATCACCCCCTTAAATTTTTGATAAGCTCTCAAAAATTGCACTCCACAGCTTAAGGGGAGTGAGTTCCGTTAACATGAGAACGCCGAGGATAATTATGACAATTCCTATCACCTTTTCCCATTTTGCTTTTTGCTGAATATCTAAGCTCAGTTTATTTGAGAGGAATTTTTCATTTATCCATTCTGCCAAATCTTTGGAACTCATAATCAAGTATATTGTGAGGCCCATTCCTACTCCATAAACTCCCATAACTATCACGCCTTTTACGACACTCCCACTTAGAGTGGCAGTTATAATTGCAAACCCAAGGTAGGGAGCAATACACCCTATCCACGTAGTCCCGAGGGCAGAACCTAAGAGAAAGTCGGAAATATAGCCACTACTTGATGAAAGTTTAGATGGAGAAAAAGATAGTGCTCTCATAACCTTTTGATTGAAAGTAGTGCTTATCAGTGATGTTCCTACTACTATGAAGCCTAAACCTCCGATGAAGTACAATGCATTTCTAATTTGAGATACATAAGAGCCCAGAGTACCTGCCAAGGCACCTAGGATGGCAAAAGAAACAACCATCCCTGCTATCACAATTTCAATTTTTCTTTTTGCAAATAAAAGTGAAAAAGTGCCTGCTATCAAGGGAAGCACGCATGGAGAAAATACGCTAAGAATACCTGCCGAGAATATTGGTAAGAGAACCGCTAAGGATAACTTGCCCGTGGGATGTTCTTTTCCTTCTGTTGGTGTTTTGTTCCTCAGAGGGTCTTCTATACTATTTTTTACAAAAAACTCAAGACCATCTGGGCTAAGAGCCCCTATGGCAAGACCCTTTAGGACTTTCTCTCCATTTTCAACTTTGAAGATCACCATTGTTGGTGTACCGGGAACTCCTACGCCTATTGTCTCTCCCTTTTCTTTTGGAGTATAATAACCACTGTTGTCGGGTTGAAGCACAAGAACTTTATCATAGACTTTATATTGGAGTGTTGTGAGGGCCCTTCCTTTATACACATCAATGGAGATTAGATTTATGCCATTTAGACTTTCTATAGCCTTTTGGGTTGGAAATACACTGTTTTTCATATAATTACATGCTGAGCAACTTTCTGAATGGTAGAAGATAAGGAAGTATTCCCCTTCGTGGGCAGAAATTAAAGAATTAAGTTCTTTTTCATTTGAAATTGCTTTAAATTTTAAGCTTCCATAAGTGACGTCTTCACCGGCTACCAAGTGTCCAAAAGCCACAAGTACAATGAGAAGCAGAACAACCCTTCTCACACTTTCACCTCAAAAATTGTAGAAAAATGAATTAAAAGGCTTTTCTTGAAGCTTTTTTCATTAAAATGTCATCACGACATAGCCTTCTTTAATATACTCTGCTATTATCTTTCCCACGTATTCAACTTTTGCATATTTCTCTAGTGAGACTTCGAATCCTTCTAATTCGGCCACTCTCTTGCATGCAAGTGGCAGTTTCCCTAATTCTTTTAGCTTTTCTATCCAAGAAAGGAAGCGTTCGTCTCCTTTAGCTATTGCCCTCTCTATTGGACCAAAGAGAATTACTTCAACATTATCTACCCATCTGTATTTAAGGGCATTTACTGCCCACATAAAACCAGGCAACGCCTTTTCATCGTCGCTTGAGATTATTACCAAAACTTTTGCCACGTTTATCCCTCCAGGGCCTTAATAAACTCTTTGAAGGTTTTCACGGAAATTTCTTTTCCATTTGCTATAACATTTATGTTGCTGCATTCATACTTAGCACATAGGCCAATGCATCCTTCAACACTGGTATTGTAGCCTCTCTCTTCTAAGGACTTAATAATATCATCTAATTTATCCCCGGCACAGAACTTACATATTTTAGCTTCCATGAACATCACCAATCTTAATGATTTAGGTTATTTTATTGCGTTTACCTTTATCAACATGAGAAAAGTCTGGGAGGAAAAGTTTTCATTGTGAAAAATCTTAGTTTTCCTTGAAAGTTCGCTTGTAAGCCCTTTGGTCTTTGTACTTGTAGTGGGTTTCTTCTTATTTCACACCAAAACTCATTGGAGCGTGATTCCTCTCAACAAGCATCATGAGTTTGGGAGGTTCTTAGTAGTGAAAGGAATAAATTCATAAAGCCTTTTTCGTATTTCCTTTCGGTGAGAGGTATGATGGATTTCTCAAGACACTTTCCGATCATTGGTATAGAGGGTCAAAGGAAACTGAGCGAGAGCACGGTTGGAGTAGTTGGTGCTGGAGCATTGGGGAGCTGGGAAGTCTATTTCCTCCATAAACTTGGGGTTGGAAAAATCGTTGTAGTAGATCGGGATTTTGTAGATGATAGCGACCTCCCTAGAACGATTTATACTAAAGAAGACATCGGCAAACCAAAAGTTGAGGTTTTAAAAGAGAGGTTTGGTGTTGAGGGGTATTTTGAAGATCTAAATCCAGCAACAATAGGAATTCTTGAGAAAGTAGATTTAATAATTGATGGGACTGATAATATTTATACTCGCCAGATAATAAACGACTATGCCGTAAAGAATAACAAACCATGGATTTATGTGGGAGTTCTGAGTACATATGGTAATATAATGCCGATAATTCCTGGAAAAACGGCCTGTTTTAGGTGTTTTATGCCAAAACTCCCTGAGAGACCAATGCCAACATGTGCCGTCGCTGGGATAATGAGTTATGTTCCTTCATTAGCTGCTTCTATAGCAGTTGGTCTTGCTGCAAAAATCCTTTTGGGAGAAGAAATTAAAAGTGAGTTAATATTCTTTGATACGAAAACACTCGAGTTCGAGAGGGTTGAAGTTCCTAGAAGAGAAGAATGTCCAGCTTGTGTAAAGAGGGAATTTACATTCTTGGAAAAACATATGAAAATTGAAAGACTTTGTGATGGTTCAATCCAAGTTACACCTCCAGAGAAAATGAATGTAAATTTGGAAGATCTTGCGGGAAGGCTTGAAAAACTTGGGATAGAGTACCTCAAAACTTCTCAGTTTCTCCAGTTTGAAGATGATGAATATGAGATACTAATCTTTAAAAGTGGGAGGATGGTCATAAGAGGAGCTGAGGAAGAGAGAGAAGCAAAGAATTTATTTGCGCGTTATTTAGGTGGTTAAAGTGATAATAGTTAGATACGGAGAAATAGCAATAAAGCGTGGAAAAAGAAAGGAATTTGAGAGAAAACTCGCAAAGAACATTGAAAAGGCCTTGGAGAGGAAGGGGATAACTGGGAAAATTAAACTTATACGGGGGAGAATTCTTGTTGATGCTCCAAATGAGGCTGCAGAAATTATAGCAAAAGTTCCAGGTGTTGTTTCGGTTTCTCCAGCGGAGGTTATGGATTATAACGAGCTCCCAAACTACCTTAGAGAGGCTTTAAAAGGGAAATCACCAAGAAGTTTCAAAGTTGAGACACAAAGGCTTGATAAAACGTTTCTAAGGACCTCTATAGAGGTGAATAAAGAAGTCGGAGCATTTGTTGTAAATGAATTTGGTTGGAAAGTGGATTTGGAGAATCCTGAACTTGTTATTGGAATCGAGATTATTGGTGGGAAAGTATATGTATTCTTTGAGAAGATTAAGGGGGTTGGAGGTCTTCCCGTTGGAACTCAGGGAAAGGTAGTTGTTCTTTTAAGCGGGGGAATAGATTCTCCTGTTGCAGCTTTTCTTATGCTTAAACGGGGCGCTGAGATAATTGCCGTTCATTTTGACCAAGGAATGAATGCGAGAAAGGTTGTTGAGAAAGTAGTGGAAATTTTGAATGATTACTCCCCAAGCCCTATAGAGTTAATAGTTGAAAACCACTTTGAGATTCTCAAACCTTATGTACTTACTTTAAATAAACTTGGCCGGAGAGAGTGGACTTGTGTAGTTTGTAAAGTTGCTATGCTAAGAAGAGCGGCGGAAATAGCAAGAGAGAGGGGAGCACTTGCAATCGTTACAGGGGATTCCCTTGGTCAAGTTGCCTCGCAAACTTTAACAAATCTTTACTTTGAAACGATGAGTGCGGATTTTCCGATACACAGGCCACTTATTGGTTTGGATAAAGAGGAGATTGTGGAAATAGCTAGAGAGATAGGGACTTATGGAGCATTTCTTGAATATCCCTACTGTGACTGCCCGTTCAGGCCAGAGAGGGTTGTCACTCAAGGTAAACTTGAAGAATTTGAGAGAATCAGAAAAGAGTTGAAAAAGGAAAAAATAATTTGAACTGACCTCCTCCCCGCCCTGAAGGGCGAGGGTTCCAGCGAGTTAACCCCTCGCCAGTGAGGGGGAGGTTTGAGGGGTTCTCATCAAAACAACCCTTGGGAAGGGTTCTTCGAACCCCTCTGGCCGGGTCTTCGGCCAGTTACCCCTACCCGCCGTCAAACCCGGCAGGCTTGGGGTTATCATTCTAACAACCTTTTTCAAAATATTAAACGCTCCAACTAAATCCGCATTCATTACAAGCCCCTCCGCGGGACACTTGTATAATCCCCTAACAAAGCGAGCCCCGTCATGGGGCTTCCCGCAGAAGGGGCAAAGCTTTGAAGTAAAAGCCTCACCAACAAGCAAGACTTGAATATCATACTCCTCAGCAACTTCCCTCAAGCGTTTAATAACGTAATTGAACCTCCACACGTGGGAGAGGAGGAAGTTTTGCTTTTTACCCTTGTTGGGCCCTCTTGCGATTTCTTTTGGATAACCGACAACGATTTTTGAGACTCCTAAGTAGTAGAGTTTCTCAACAGTTTGCCTGACTGCAGTGTTAATGTAGTGTCTCGCTTGAAGTTTTGCCTTCTCATGCATTCTTTTGAGTTTTCTACTCTTTTTACAGCCCGACTTGTTGATTTTAGATTGATAATCAGCAATCCTCTTCTGCCAGTAAAAGGCAATACTCTTCAATGGTTTGCCGTTTACGAGGAAACTCTCGCCATTTTCAACGTAAACAGCCATTAAATTATTTACTCCCAAGTCTATTCCAGCAGAAAGGCCTCCCGTTGGTTGTCTTGGGAGTTTAACCCACTTTTTACCATCAAATTTCTCATCAACTTTTGAAATTGAAACGTGAGCGTACCACTTCCGTTTAACTTCATTGTAAATGATTTCCAATCTCCCTTGCTTGCCCTTCAAGTGAATTCTGCCCTTGAATTGGATTTCCAGTCTTTTGAATTTTCCAAGGCCTTTGAGGATTAGTTTGTTGCCTTCAATCTTGTACTGGTCGTTCCTCAAAACTATTAACGGTCTTCTTTTACCGTTTTCTTTCAAGTAGTTCGGCGGTTTTGGCCTTAACCATTTGGGAAGTTCTTTTCGCTTTTTAATCAAGGAGAAGAAACTTCTCCACGCTTCGGCGTTCTTCCTGCAAATTTGCTGGACTGTCGCAGAGCCAATCTTACTCTTGTACTTCTCATAAACGGCCTTTTCTGTCGAATTAAAGTCCACTTTTTCATGATTGAAGAAGAGTTGTCTCCTTGAGTAGTTCACTTCGTTCCAGATTTTTGCTCCAGTGTCGGCTAACTCGAAGAGGATTTTCTCAACTTCTTTTGAGGCTTGGAGTTTTATCCTTACGGTACATTTTATCATTGATTGTAGTATTATTTTTAAGCTTTAAAAGAGTTTCGCTTTCCTGCACAAGAGCTTGCTTTAGAGTCCCTACAATCCCGTCCTAAAGGACGAGTCTTTGGAAAGAGAAATGTAAATACTTAAATAGTTAGGAAAACAAATTAGTTCTGGTGATGGAATATGTTGACTGAAAAGATGTTAAAGGCCTTGAATGAGCAATTGAATAGAGAAATGTACTCAGCATACCTCTATTTTGCCATGGCAGCGTATTTTGATGATCTAAACTTCGAGGGCTTTTCTAATTGGATGAAAGCTCAGGCAGAGGAGGAAGTTGGGCATGCATTAAGGTTTTATAATTACATCTATGATAGAAATGGGAGAGTAGAGCTTAAAGAAATTCCTCAACCTCCAAAAGAGTGGGAATCTCCAATCGAAGCTTTTAAAGCGGCTTATGAGCATGAGCAGTTCATAAGCAAGTGCATAAATGAATTGGCTGCACTAGCAGAAGAAGAGAAGGACTATTCAACTAGGTCTTTTCTTGAGTGGTTTATTAATGAACAAGTTGAAGAAGAAGCTAATGTAAAGAAAATTCTTGATAAGCTGAGATTTGCGGAAAATAGTCCTCAGATACTGTTTATGTTAGATAGAGAACTTGCATCTAGAGGGCCAAAGTTACCGACTCTTTTAATGCAAGGAGAGGAATGAAGTTTATCATCTTCATTTTATTTCTAATTTTTGTTTCTGAGCAAAGTTTTAAGTCCCTCTTGTCTCTCTTGTTATTGCTCATTTTTGAGTAGAAAACTTTTAAAAGTACTTTCTCTTACACAAAAATGTACCGATAATGGACGGTGATGGTCATGTTAAAAGCTGAAAATCTAAAGGTAAAAGTGGAGGACAAGGAAATTCTCAAAGGTATTAATCTCATCGTTGATGATGGAGAGCTTCATGTTGTAATGGGTCCTAATGGGAGCGGGAAATCAACACTAGCCTTAACAATAGCTGGTCATCCCAAGTATCAGGTGATAAATGGGAAAATTATTTTTGATGGAGAGGATATAACTAACTTGCCCCCTGAGGAAAGGGTTAGAAGAGGCATTTTCTTGAGTTTTCAGCATCCTGTTGAAGTAGAGGGAGTGAAGGTTATTCAATTCTTGCAGAGGGTATTGAAGAATCTCAAAAACCTTGATGAAATCCAAGCTTATGAAATTATTTTTGCTGCAGTTCAGGAACTTGGGTTGGACGATTCAATGCTCACACGATTCTTAAATGTTGGATTTTCTGGTGGAGAAAGGAAAAAGTTGGAGATGCTACAAGCTTATCTTGTGAGACCAAAACTTCTTATTCTTGATGAGCCAGATAGTGGAGTTGATGTTGATTCTCTTAAGGTTATTGCAGGGATTATAAATAAACTTCACGAAGAAGGGACTGCAATTTTACTTATAACACATTATGGTAGGATTTTGGAGCATTTAAAGCCCCACAGAGTGCACGTGATTAAGGACGGAAAAATAGTTGCATCTGGAGGGATTGAACTGGTTAAGACTATCGAAGAGAAGGGTTTTGCGGCGGTGGAAGCATTATGAGCGAGCGATCAAGACTCGAAGAAATTCTAAAAGCTGGTTCGTTAGAGGAGATTCTTGGAACTGCAGTGCCTTACCCTAAAGAAATTGAGCTCAAAGGGAAAATAAGTAGGAGTATTATTGAAGAACTTTCAAAAATAAAAAATGAGCCAGAGTGGATGTTTAGACATAGACTTAGAGCATTAGAACTCTTTGAAAAATTGCCTATGCCAAAGTGGGTTGTAGGTATTGAAGAGCTTGATCTTGAGAACCTTGTCCTGTACACGAAACCTGAACTTGAGAAGGAAGTTAAAGATTGGGAAGATTTACCGGAAAACATAAGAAAAACCTTTGAGAGGCTGAATATTCCTGAGATAGAGAAAAGGTTTCTTTCTGGTTTAACGGCAGTTTTTGACAGTGAGAGTGTTTATTCCCAGCTTAAAGACGAATTTGAAAAAAAAGGAATAGTTATGCTTCCTATGGAGGAAGCTGTTAGAAAATACCCGGATGTAGTGAAACGTTATTTTGGTAAGATATTCCCTGCAAGAGAGCACAAGTTCTCTGCGTTACACCACGCTCTCTGGAGTGGGGGAGCTTTTGTTTATATCCCCAAAGGAGTTCGTGTTCCATTTCCTATTGAGGCATTCTTTGTCATAGGCTCGGCTTTAGAGGGCCAGTTTGAACATACTCTTGTCGTTGCAGATGAGGGAAGTTATGTCCACTTTATCGAAGGATGTTCTGCACCGATGTATAAGGGCTTCTCCTTCCACGATGGGATGGTTGAGATTTATGCTCACAAAAACGCCACGGTCAAATTCACCACCATACAAAACTGGAGCCGTAATGTTATAAACTTCAATAATAAGAGAGCGATAATTGAGGAGAATGCTTACGTAGAGTGGATTGAAGGGAGTATTGGGAGCATGATAACATATACGTATCCTTCCAGCGTTCTCAAAGGTGATTATTCGAGAACTGCTCAGTATGTTGTCTCACTTAGCAATGGTCCATTTATGAAAGATACTGGTGCAAAAAGTTTTCATGTAGGTAAGAATACCAGTTCAAAGATAGTTTCCAAGAGTATAAGTGCTAATGGAGGTATAAACATCTACAGAGGCCTTGTAAGGATAGTTAAGGGGGCAAAAAACTCAACAGCAACAGTCTCATGTGATTCACTAATATTGGATGAGGAGAGCAAGGCTTATACATATCCGCATAACCAGAATGACGAGCCGACAGCCAGCATAATTCACGAGGCAACTACTGGAAAACTTAGTGAGGACAAACTTTTCTACTTAAATGCAAGGGGCATAAAAGAGGAAGAAGCGAAGAGCCTCATAGTTCTTGGTTTCATCAGCGAAATACTTGAAGGACTGCCCTTTGAATATGTGGAGGTTCTAAAGAAAGTCATAGAGCTTGAATTCGGTGAAGTAGGGGGTGTTGGTTGATGGTCGCTAAGGAATTTCCTAATGAACGCATAAATCTCGAAAACCTTGAGTACCAGAAATACGGGGATAGTCCAACAATAAGAAGCTATACCAAGTGGGAACTTTTTGAGGAGAATTCCCCCTTAAAGCTTCCAACTGAAGCGAAAG
Source organism: Thermococcus sp. EP1 (assembly GCF_001317345.1). Classification (NCBI taxonomy): domain Archaea; kingdom Methanobacteriati; phylum Methanobacteriota; class Thermococci; order Thermococcales; family Thermococcaceae; genus Thermococcus; species Thermococcus sp. EP1. Next base: position 16,981 of record NZ_JXCG01000007.1, read on the forward strand.
CTGGAAGCGTCATGGTGAGTCCTCATGTGTTGCTTTCTGGAAGTGAGGCCTTCTTCAACTTACCGGAGGGTGTTGAACTTGCTGAAGGAAAATTGGGCCTTTCACATCCAGAGGAGTCTCGAATACTAGGTTTTCACTTTTATGCTTTAAAAAAGTCATATCGTTTGAAGATAACTAGAGATCTAATAAAACCGCTCATAATAGTTTCTCATCTTTCAGAAAGAGCTTTTATAAGCCACCATCTTAGTATAGAGGCAGATAATGTCAAGGTACCTATAATTATTTATGATCTAGCTGAAAAGGGTACTAAGTCTTTTGTAGTTGAGTTAAAGACCAGAGATAGTGAACTTGAGATACTCACCGTAGGGAAGCACAAAAGTATTTCTCACTATCTGCTAAGGGCGAGTCTCGGTGTTAATGCTAAAGTTAAAGCTTTCACTGTTATTAGTGGCGGAGAAATGAGTCATCATAGGGAAGACTATTCACTAGAAGGAAGAGGTAGCGAACTTATCCTACGCGGAATGCCGATAGCGATAAACTCTGCTGTGGATTATCTTACTAACGTTCTTCAGCATGGGGAAAGAACTGAGAGTGAAACTAGAGTTCATGGTTTTTCTTATAAGGAAGGTTGGCTTGTACATAGGGGAACTGCGAAGGTCTTTGAGAGTGCTAAACACTCTTCCAGTAAGGTTATTTCCACCATAACTGTCATGGATGAAGGTTCTCTTGGAGTAAGTGTCCCAATGCTTGAGGTAGATACAGGGGAGATTGAGGAAGCTTCGCATTCTTCAGCCATTCATCAGTTTGATGAGGATGCGCTGTTTTATCTGCGATCTAGAGGTTTGAATGGAGAGGAGGCACTAGATCTTTTTGTACATGGTATAGGGGAGGCGTTGAGTGGTCATCTTGAGAGGCTCAAAGGTAAAGCGAGAAGCAACGTAGTGGAGCTCATTGAAGGAGTGCTTTGATTATTTGATATTTTAATTTTTATCTCAGGATTGTTTAATACTGCCATCCTTTGTTCAGAAGTTTCGGAGATCATATAGTGTTTATACATGCCTGATGGAAGAACCGTTCTGCCTACTCGTAAAGAGGGATTGGGGTTCTGAAAACTACAAACGTTGGGATAGTAGTCTTTCTGACTGGAGAAATGAAAAAGTGGGCTCTTCTTTTTCTTTTTGTTTCATGAATAGGTCCGACCTCCTCCTCGCCCTGAAGGTCGAGGCTTTTAAGTATTAGTTGGCCAATTGTCGTTCCGAGAATTATCTTAACCTTCACTTTATCACCAAAATAAGTTCGCTTTGGAGACATTTAAATTTGCTCTTCAAAATGAAATGTATCCTATTTTGGAACTTTTCATTTTGTTAGGCAAACCCATATAAATTAGGCCGACCTAATTGTGGGTGAGGTGAAAAAATGGTGAAGGTTGGAGAAATAGTTCCGGACTTCGAGGCCGATGCATACCTTCCGGAGAAGGACGACATCGGAAAGGTCAAGCTCTCGGACTACCGGGGCAAATGGGTTGTCTTGGCGTTCTATCCGGCAGACTTTACCTTCGTCTGCCCGACCGAGCTTGAGGAGCTGGCCGATTATTATGAGGAGTTCAAGAAGGAAGGTGCTGAAATCCTGAGCGTATCAACGGATACAGCCTACGTCCACAAGGCCTGGCACGACACTTCCCCTGCTATAAAGAAGATACGCTATCCAATGCTCGCTGACCCGGCTGGGAAGATAAGCCGTCTCTTTGGAACTTACATAGAGGACGAGGGCGTTTCTTGGAGGGCGACCTTCATAATAGACCCCGACGGAAAGGTCGTCCACATGGAGATGCACGACCTCAGCATAGGCAGGAGCGCGAGGGAGATACTCAGAAGGTTGAGGGCTTCTAAATATGTCAGGGAGCACCCCGGGCAGGTGTGTCCAGCAAGCTGGGAACCAGGCAAGGAAACACTGGAGGTCAGCCTCGATTTAGTAGGCAAAATCTGATACATTCTTTTTATTTTGAAAATTTCAACAAGGCTTTTCATTGAGTTTTGAAGGGTACAGTTTTAGGGATCGCACATTTTTGTGGAACTTCTTTGAAATTCTTTAATTAGAAGTTCTTATCTCGAAACTGATATATCTGATATATGGCCCATTTGTATTGTTATGTTGGGATTTTATCATTATAAGTCTAAACTCTCCAATTTGGTAAAGGTAAAATTCATAAGCTTGCCGAGATATTTTAGACTGGCCTAAAAGTGGAGGTGAAATGGATGATAGGTCAGTTCCTGATAACATTTAGAGAAGCACTTGAAGCTGCCATAATAGTAGCAATTATTATTGCGTATCTTAAACGAACCAAGAGGGGAAATCAGGTTAAAGATGTTTGGATAGGGGCTGGTCTTTCAATATTGGCTAGTGTATTACTAGGGGCAATAATTCTCAAGATCTATGGGGGCCTAGAAGAAAAAGAACTTTTTGAAGGGATAGCCTCCTATCTAGCTGTGATAGTGCTTACTAGCATGATATACTGGATGGCCACAAAGGGGAAGAATATTAAGATGGAAATAGAGAATAAAGTCAGCAAAGCAATAAGCCCCCTGGCTTTAATTAGTTTCACGTTTATAGTGGTTTTCAGAGAGGGCTTAGAAACTGTTCTGTTTCTCACGCCCTTTGTTACGCAGGATTTTAGTGGTACTTTGATAGGTTTAATAAGTGGCCTTGTTGGAGCCTTGGCTTTAGCGTACTTGATTTATGGTGTTGGGATGAGAATAAACCTTAGGACTTTCTTCTATTATAGTTCAATACTTCTTGTATTTGTAGCTGCAGGTTTAGCAGGCTATGGAACTCATGAACTCATAGAGTGGGCAGAAGAAGAGGGAGTCTCATTAGGCTTCTTTGAGGAGACAGCATATGACCTTGGAATTCCAAAGGATAGTGTGTGGTCTCATAAAGGAGTTATAGGATCAGTGTTTGCTGTCCTTTTTGGCTATTCAACAAGTATGGAATGGGGAAGAGTCCTTGTGCAGTTTGGATATCTACTACTTGCTTTATATCTAGTGTTTAAGGCATATGGGAAAGAACCAGTAGCAAGCATGAGAAATGAAAGACTCAAGAGCTCTGCTTGATTCTCTCTTTATTCATTTTTGTCCAGCAAGGCATAAAAAGGGTGAATCACTATTCAGGTTTGGTGAGAGAAATGAACGTGAAAGAGTTCAAAAAGATAGCATTGGTTGGTGCAACTCCGAATCCCACTAAGTATGGGAATATAATCCTTAGGGATCTTCTTGGAAAAGGTTTTGAAGTGTTACCAGTGAATCCAAAGTATGAGGAAATTGAGAATGTAAAATGTTATAAAACCGTGAGGGACCTCCCCAAAGATGTTGATGTTATAGTCTTTGTAGTTCCGCCTAAAATCGGCCTCCAAATAGCAAAGGATGCTGTAGAAGCAGGCTTTAGAAAGCTGTGGTTTCAGCCAGGAGCTGAGAGTGAAGAGATTAAAAAGTTTTTGGAAGACCAAAACGTTGAATATAGTTTTAAAAAATGTATAATGGTAGAGACAGGTGAGAAGAGAATGTTTTTGGAGGTGTGAAAGTGTTCTATTATGTAAAGAAATTTGAGGAGGATCTTGACTTCCTATGGGAACGCTTTAAGAAAAGATTGGAGGAGGAGGGTTTTCTACTCATTGGAGAGAGGATCCCGGTGGCAATTGTAGAAAGAGAAGACGGAATCGTGGCGGATTATCACTTACTTTTCATATGTGATAAGGAGCTTGTTGCAGAGCTGGTAAAGATAGACCCCAACATAGGAGCCCTCTTACCATGTACAGGCTTTGGATATAGGAGGGAAGATGGTAACTATTTGGGGGTTACTCTACCGAGTGTAGCGTGGAAAATCGCTGGTGATGAGATTACAAAACTAATGAGGCCCATGGAGGAGAGAGTGAAGGCAATAATTGACTCTCTATAGTCTTTTTAACCTTTTAACTTGCTTCTAGCATTAGAGTACATCAATTTTCCTCTTTTCTAACTTACCCCCTTAGCTTTTTTCCATTTTGAGAATAATAAGTTCAATAAACTTTCAATTATATGTTACCTTGGTGATGTGATATGGCGAAAGTAGTTTTGAATATCAAAAATATGAGCTGTCAGCACTGTGTAATGACAATTAAAAGAGCTTTAGAGAAAATTGGGGCAAAGACAGAAGTCAGCTTGAAAGAGAAGAAAGCTGTTGTTGAGTACGACGAGTCAAAGCTTACAGTTGAGGATTTAATTAGTGCTATTGCAAAGTTTGGCTATGAAGCGGAGGTGGCTTGAAATGCCTATTGATCCAGTCTGTGGAATGGAAGTTAGCGAAGAAACGGAACTTAAGATGGAGTATAATGGAAAAGTCTACTACTTCTGCTCTCCACACTGCAAAGCTCAATTTGAATCAAATCCTGAAAAATACGTTAAGGAAGAGGGAATGAAGCACGAGCATGGAATGCACTCTCACGAGCACAAGCACGGCCACAAAAGGCATGGGTGTTGCCATTGATCACTTTACTTTAATTATTTATTATGATAAACATTTTAGCAAAAATTTTAGAGAAATGCAAAATCTTAAAGATGGCATGTTTTAGCTTTGTGAATAATCTTGGAAAAGTGTAACTTTGTGTTATTTTTCTTCTTTTTGTGTGAACTATCCTTATAAATTCCTAAATTTAACTTATCTCCATGACCCATCACTACGGTTATGTGAGTGCAGTTTTAGCCGCCTTGCTCTTTGGAATAAGCTCGACACTAAATAAAATCGCACTTAGAAATGTTCATCCAATGATAATAGCGGGAAGTATCTATTTAACGGCAGGAATAGTTTTAATGCTTCTTCGCTTTACACCGCTTAAGGATAAAATCATCGAAAGGCTTGAATTTAAGGTTAAAACTCAAGAGTTCTTCTCAAGGCGAGACCTTCTGCTATTGACTTTTATAGTGCTTTTTGGCTCCTTCTTGGCCCCTCTTTCATTCATGTTCGGCTTGAATAAGACAACAGCCGTTAATGCATCCCTCTTACTCAACACCGAGACGTTATTCACTGTTTTAATAGCGGTTATAGTCTTCAAAGAAAAAGCCTCAAGAAGAAGCATTATTGGAATTTTCCTAATCTTAATTGGGGCTGTTGTGATCTCGACAGAGAACTTTAAGGAAGTAGAGCTGAGCAAGGGTATTGTCGGAAATATTTTAATACTATTGGCAGGTCTCTCATGGGCGATAGACAATAATTTGAGCAAGCTACTAAGCGTTAAGAAGGATCTACTTTTGGTAACTTCACTAAAAGGGCTGTTTGGAGGGAGTGCTCTGCTAATCTTGGCTTTTCTAATGGGAATTCCGTTCTACATTCCATTTCAAAGTCTTCCATATATTTTAACTGTTGGTGCATTTAGCATAGGCTTTTCTATCGTACTATTTCTATTCGCCTTAAGGGAAATTGGGGCCATGAAAACGGGAGCAATTTTTTCAACTTCTTCACTAATCGGCGCTTTCTTTGCTTTTTTAGTCCTTGGAGAAAGTTTTACAATAATTAAAGCATTTTTTGGCGTTTTAATGTTTGCTGGAGTGTATTTGCTTTCTTTGGAGTAAACCCAAAGTCTTATGTGAAAAAACGCTCATTAATTTGTGGGTGATGGTATGGAGGTCAAACTACCAGAACCAAAAATTAAAGGGGAAGTGAGTCTTGAAGAGGCAATATACAAGAGAAAGAGCATTAGAAGATATGCCTCAGAACCATTAACCCTTGGCGAGCTCTCCCAAGTTCTCTGGGCGGCTTATGGTATGAATATCTGGGGAAAGAGAACATCCCCAAGTGCAGGTGCAAGGTATCCCTTTGAAGTATACACCGTTGTGAGCAGTGTTGAGGGTCTTGAGCCGGGGCTGTACCATTATGATGGAAAGGAGCATGTTCTAAAGCTTGTTCGAAAGGAGGATTTAAGAGAAAAGCTTGCTCGTGCATGTCTCAGGCAGAAGTGTGTTGCTACCGCTCCAGTGAACATTGTAATAGTTGCTCATTATGAAAGAACCACGACTAGGTATGGTGAGAGGGGAATAAGATATGTGCATATAGATGCGGGACATATGGGGCAAAATATTTACCTCCAAGCAACGGCTTTAGGCCTTGGAACTGTTGCAGTTGGAGCTTTTCGAGATGAGGAAGTCAAGAAGGTAATTGATGTTGAAGGAGATCCATTGTATATCTTCCCCCTTGGAAGGCCTGCGGAATAAAAAGAACTCAGAAAAGAAATTAAAAGAGGAGCTCAACCCAATTCTCTCTTTTCCTCTTGTATATTTTGATTAGTTTCTTCTCTTCTAGCCGTTTAAACATCCGCCAGGCAGTGGTTTTTGGAATTCTCAAGACATCTTTGATTTCTGCTTGGGGAGCTTTGCCACCCCTATCATAAAGGTACAGGAGAACCCGTATCTCATCTCTTGAGAGATCCATCTCCTCGATCTTTTTTTGGAATTCTTCTCTGGTTAATGGGAGATTCACACCTTTCTTAGTGCTCTCAGAAGGTTGTCTCCTGAATAGCAAATATCCCCCAACAATCAATATTGTCAGGATGGGTATTGTATAGAAGAACCATCGCGTGCCCTGTTGGGGTGGGGTGGTGGGGGAGGTACTTGGTCCTCCTGAATCTGAAGCAGTTAATGGGAAGTCACTTTCGATTATATAGGAGATGCTGATGTTTCCTGGGGGCATCATGAGTTTATTTTTATCGATTTTAAGTGGAACTGTATTTAATCCTATTATTACCGCATTTTCTGGGAAGTTTACTGTTACTGGAACATCAGAGGTTAAATTAACACTCCACACAGCTCTCTCTTTAGATGTTAAATCAGGAGTATAATAAACCACCATTATGGTGGAGACGTTTTCAAAATATACGGATAAGAGAGAGTTATTTAACTTGTATAGGAGAGGCTTATTGTTTTCATCTCTAATCATTAAACCTTTGATGTTTTTTCCCATTAAGGGGATATCTACAACTACTGTATATTCATCAGGGATTATTATTTGAGTAACTTTAGTGTAACCATCCTCATATATGGTAAGTTCTAAGGTTTCTGTTGTATACTGAGCTAGGGCAGAAGGTAAAAAGAGGAATAATAGAAGTATGCTGATCTCAAGTTTTCTGCTCACTCGAAATCCCTCCAAACACTATTAGTCCTCTTCTTCGTCAGAGTCGTCATTCTTTGTGGGATTATCTCTCTCACTTTCGTTTTCCCATTCCTCAGTATAATTATTTTCATAATCTTCACTTTTGTCTTCATATTCTCTTTCATCTTCATCCCATTTTTCTGTGTAGTTTCCTTCGTGGTGTTCACTTCTCTCTTCTTCCCATTCATGTTCCTCGGCATATTCTTGCTTTTCTTTGTGCTCTTCTTTGGGCTTCCATTCCTCATGTTCACAGTATCGCTTATAATATGCGTCTTCGTGATCTTCTCCTTCATGATGTTCTTTGTACTCCTCACAGTATTCTTCTAGGTATTCTTCATAAAATTCCTCTTGGACTTCTCTGATCTCTTTTATGATATCCTTTAGCTCCTTATTAAGTTCACTTATTAGCTCTAATGCCTGTTCATACTCACCTTCTTCAATAAGGACATTTACTTCTCTCGTGATCTCTCTAAGCTCTTCGTTGTAATCCTCTAAGATTTCTTTGATCTCCTCTTCATATCCAGGTGGATACGTAACATTGGAAATAAGGGTCAAGTTTTCAATTACGTTCATAAGCTCAATGGTCTTGTTTAGTTGCACATTTAATTTAAACACAAACATTAAGGCTATTTCGTCAGCTTTTATTGAAAGCATTTGAGGAATTAATTCTTCTTCAATCGCTTCACTTAATTGCTCTTTGAGATCTTCGGCAATCTCAAGATCCTGTTTTAACACTGTTAGGTTTTCATTGGCTATGTCAATTGCTACTTTCTCATATGCTTTCACTGTTTGGTTGTATAGTCCAAAGAGAGCTGAGACGTCTATTCCGAGCTCTGAGGCTTCGGTTAAGATTTCTTCAACATAGGAGAGATATTCTTGAGCCCGTCTAAGCTCTTCTTGAGCTTCAACTAGGAGTTTTTCATGTTTTTCTGTTTCATTCTTAATTGTCTCCTTTTCCTCTTCAGGTATTAATTCTTCGATAATTTCTTTGTAGCCCTCCATAGCTTCCATTGCTAGCTCTATTGCAAGTTGGTAATCTGTGCTGTTATATGCCTCCCACGCGTTTTCTTTGAGGCCTTCTGTCTCGTTGAACTTCAAGAGTATTTCATTGTCTATATTAACTGTGACATTGATCATAATACTGGTGTAGTTTGAGAGTCTCTCAATGATGAGTAGCAATCCATATGCTTTCTCTTGCATGCTCACGTTCAGAGTCATGTTCATAGTGATGTTTCCAATTATCTCTGTTTCCCCATTAAATGACGTTGTCTCGTTTGATAAAGTAACATTACTTGCTAGTCCTATACTCCCGAGCAACAACAGAGCGAATATTGGAAGACTAATTACTTTCTTTGATACCTTCATTGTATCACCCGTATTTTGATTAGACTCTTTTATATTTTAGGGAAACGGTGGAATTTAAAGGTTTCATTGAGTTCCGTTGGGTTCCTTTGAGTAAATGGAATTATTCTTTTCTTCTGGATTTTGAATTAGACTTGTAGGGTTATCCTTCATAACTCAACTCTATTGTTTCCACGTGGAGAGGTTAATGATAAGGTTTATAAATATTTGCACAATTGTTCAAATGTAGAGGTGATAGAAATGACAGAGATATGTAAGGTGTATGAAGAACACCTAGACAAAATATTGGAAGCTAAAAAGAAGCTACCAGAGGAGGAGTTACTCTTGGATGTTGCGGACTTTTTTGATGCCTTAGGCAATCCAACTAGGTTAAAAATACTTTTCGCACTTTTGGAGGAGGAATTATGCACATGTGATCTTTCAAACATTACAGGTCTCTCTGTATCCGCAATATCACATCAGCTTAGAATTCTAAAGGACAGGAAAATTGTTGCTTATAGGAAAGATGGGAAGAACGTCTTCTATCGTCTAGATGATGAACATGTTAAAGAGATACTGAATGTTGCATTAAAGCACATGGAGGAGTGAAGATGCCAAAAAAACTTAAACTTGAAGGCCTCGAGTGTGCTAGCTGTGCTTATGAAATTGAGGAAGCGTTGAAAAAGGAAGGTTTTGAGTTTGCGGTAGTGAACTTCACGACTAGTGAGCTGGTTATTGAGGGAGATATCGAGAAAGCTAAAGAAATAGTGAAAAAGGTCGAGCCGGGGGTTAAGATAATCGAGAAAGAAGAGCATCATCACGGCCATGATCACGGCCATCACCATGATCATGACGAAAATCCAAGAAAGATGCTCTATTTCATAATACCTTCGCTCATGCTCTTCACACTTGGAATGCTCCTTAGATACTATTATAATTATGACAATGCCGTTGTGCTTGGAATATTCGTTATGAGTTACTTTTTAGTAGGCTGGAAAGTGCTAAGAAACGCTTTTCTTAACTCTGTGCATGGGAATGTTTTTGATGAGAACTTTCTCATAGCTATAGCCACATTAGGAGCATTTGCAATTCGAGAATACCCTGAAGCTGTGGGAGTTATGCTGTTCTACATCGTCGGCGAGTTTTTCCAAGATTTAGCCATTAACAGGTCAAGACGTTCAATTAAAGCTTTGTTAGCTTTAAAAGCTGAATATGCAAACTTGAAAATTGGTGATAAACTAATTAGAGTCAAGCCGGAGGAACTTAAAGTTGGAGATATAATTGTTATCAAGCCCGGTGAAAGGGTTCCAGTTGATGGAATCATCATGGAGGGTGCTTCAAATGTAGATACTTCTGCATTAACCGGCGAAAGCGTACCAAGGACAGTAAAAGAAGGAGATGAGATCCTCTCAGGAATGGTCAACTTAAGCGCTCTTTTGACAGTCAAAGTTACAAAAGAGCTTAGAGAGTCAACTATTTCAAGAATTTTGGAGCTTGTTGAGAATGCAAGTGCAAGAAAGGCTAAAACAGAGAAGTTTATCACGCGTTTTGCCCATTATTATACTCCAGCAGTTGTGGGATTAGCTGCACTCGTTGCTATAATCCCCCCATTAGCTTTTGGGGAACCCTTCTCTAAATGGCTTTACAGGGCTTTAGTTCTCTTGGTGATTTCATGTCCATGTGCCCTTGTACTTTCAATACCCCTCGGCTACTTTGGAGGTATTGGAAGGGCAGCGAGAGAGGGAATACTAGTTAAGGGATCAAACTTCCTTGATGCTCTAAGCAGGGTCACGATTGTTGCCTTTGACAAAACCGGAACGTTAACAAAGGGCGTCTTTAAAGTTACAAAGATAGAAACGAGAAACGGCTTCAGCAAGGAAGAAATAATAAAGTTCGCTGCTTTGGCAGAGGCCCATTCGAACCACCCGATAGCCAAGGCGATAAAGGAAGCCTATGGAAAAGAAATCAACGAAGCCCAGATAAAGGAGCATGAGAATATAGCTGGACACGGAGTTAAAGCTAGAATAGACGGTGTCGAGGTGATGGTAGGCAATGACAGGCTGTTGCATCGCTTTAACATTGAACATGACACATGTCGCGTTAAAGGAACGGTCGCTCACGTCGTGATAAATGGCAAGTATGCCGGTTACATCATAATCTCCGACGAGATAAAGGAGGACGCACCTATTGCAGTGAGAGATCTCAAGAGACTCGGAGTTAAAAGGGTCGTCATGGTTACCGGAGATAACCGGGAGGTTGCGGCAGAAATAGCGAAGCAACTTGGCCTTGACAGCTTCTACGCCGAGCTCTTGCCGGAGGATAAGGTAAAGATCATTGAGGAGCTTGAGAAAGAAAAGGCACCGAACGACAAGATAGTCTTTGTTGGTGATGGTATTAACGACGCCCCGGTGCTTGCGAGGGCCGATGTGGGAGTTGCGATGGGAGCACTCGGGAGTGATGCAGCGATAGAGACGGCGGACGTAGTTATAATGGACGACAAGCCAGCAAAGCTGCCAAACGGTATCAGGATAGCCAGGAAGACACAGAGAATAGTGTGGCAGAACATAGTCTTTGCCCTCGGGGTTAAGCTGGCTTTTATAAGCCTTGGAATCCTTGGGGAAGCAACCATGTGGGAGGCAGTCTTTGCAGACGTCGGCGTTGCGCTGATAGCAGTCTTCAACGCGATGAGGATTTTGAGGTGATATAGATGCTCTATGTGCTCGGTATTATTTTATTTATTTTTCTATCCTTGTATTCATGGTTTGGGATAAAGAAGGCTTATGAGAAAGGAAATACTCTAGCTACAAATGTTGCAGTTGCTATATGGGCGGGTGATACAATCCACTTTTTCTTGGTTCTTTGGGCGTCATTAAAGGAATTCTGGCTGATGCCGATTAACAAAACAGTTGCTTTGGTGGGTGGGATAACTATGGCAGTTCTTGGAGTCGCAATAATGCTCCTCGGCATGCTGGAGTTCCGCTCATTTAAGAGAATGTCTGGTATGGACTCATCAAGGCTAATAACATCAGGGATCTACAGATACAGTAGAAATCCGCAGTATGTCGGATGGTTTCTAGCGCTTTTGGGAATCTCAATTGCGGGGCGTTCTCTCCTTGCGCTTTTGCTTACGATAGCACTCATCATTGGAATTCACTTGTATAATGTTAAGCTTGAGGAGCCCTATCTGGAGCGTGTATTTGGAGAGGAGTACTCGAAATACAAAAAGAGCACTCCAAGATATTTTGGATTCCCAAGGAAAGTTCGCTGAGTATGGGAGAGGTTTAAAAGCAGTGCAGAGTAAATTATCATTAGGAGATGTGAATGGGTGCATACATCTTAATGAAACTTCTTGAATCCGCCCCAAGCAGGTATGATAGGGGCATTCAGATTCTTACACTCGGAAAGCTCGATGAAGCATACGACCGGTTGACCGCTTTTATAAAACCAGGCCAGAGGGTGCTTGATGTAGGGTGCGGGACGGGAGCACTCACGATACGGGCCGCTATGAAGGGTGCGGAGGTTAAAGCTATCGACATCAACCCTCAAATGCTTGAAATTGCACAGAAAAAGGTGGAGAAGGTGAAACTTACGCACAGGGTTGAGCTGTGCGAGATGGGGGTTGCGGAGCTTAATACTGAATCGACGGGGAGCTATGATGTAGTGATGGCAGGGCTGTGCTTCTCTGAACTGAGTGAGGATGAGCTAAGCTATGCCCTGAAGGAGATAAAGAGAATACTGAAGCCCGGGGGACTTTTGCTGATTGCCGATGAAACTGTGCCCCAGAATCCTCTGAAGAGGATTATTAATCTGTTGGTCAGATTGCCCCTTGTGGTGGTTACCTATCTTCTTACCCAGACCACGACAAGGACGATAAAGGATCTTCCCAGAAGGGTGGAGGAAGAAGGATTTATAATTGAATCAATCAGGTGGAGTTGGATGGGAGATTTCGTAGAGATAGTTGCAAGAAATCCCGGGAGATGAGGATATGCTTAGATATATTATTGTAAACATCGTGGGGACCCTTCTAAGGGGGTTTCCAATGCCCTGCAGGACAGGCTTGATTAAAATAGGAAATCCTGATGAAGATTCACCTGTCTTTCTGACTGCCAACTACTGTGTAACGGTTGAGCGGGTAAAAAGGGTTCTTGAAAAGAGTGCTATAGACTGCTACCTTCTAGTGGCCAACAGCAAAGGTATTAATGTGTGGTGTTCTGCTGCGGGAGGGTATCTTACTCATCACGAAGTCATATCAGCTTTAAAAACGAGCGGAATTGAAAAACTTGTAAAGCACAGAAATGTTGTACTTCCTCAGCTTGCCGCGGCAGGCGTTGAGGCAAGAAAGGTAAAGGAAAAAACCGGGTGGAATATAATATGGGGGCCCGTCTATGCAAAAGACATCCCCGGGTTTATTAAGAATGGCTACAAAAAACCTCCAGAAATGCGAGAGGTTAAGTTCCCTCTGTTGCACCGCATTGAAATGGCGGTTATGTGGGCTTTTCCTTTTTCAATAATAGTGACTTTTTTGACATTTCTCTTATGGCGCAGTGCTGTGCTACCACTATTTGCTCTCACCTGGTTGCTGCCCCTCATGATTTTTATCTCGTTCCCTCTATATTCCAAGTTTTTAAATCTAAGAAAGAATGGCATTGGCGTGAGTAGATACACTGTTATCTTTGATTTTGGTAGAGTTCCTCTAATTCTGGAGGGAGTCTTTATTTTCCTCCTCATTGTGTATGGCTTTTTCACAGGACATCTAAGTTTTGAATTCCTTCTCCGCTGGGGTTTTGTGTCGTTCATCATAATTCTGCTCGTAAGCATAGATTTAATGGGTAGCACCCCGATCTATAAGAGCGGCCTGCATGAGGAACGTCTTTTGAGGGTGGTCCTGGATGAAGAAAAATGCACGGGTTGTGGAATCTGTGTGCAGGTGTGCCCAGGGAACTGCTATGAAATCGAGCGAGTCGCCATGATGCCCCAAGCGGAGAGATGTGTCCAGTGTGGTGCGTGTATCGTCCAGTGTCCCTTTGATGCCCTTTACTTTGTGAGTCCCGATGGTAGGACAATACCGCCCGAAGTTACCAGAAAGTTTAAGCTCAACCTTATGGGCAAGAGGCTTGTGAGGATATAACTGATGTGTTCCTGAAGCACACTTATGAGGAAGTTTCTGGAAGCCGGCATTCTCTTCCTCCTGAAGGGAGAGGCTTAAAAAATGTAAAAGTTTAATTAGTGAATCGTCCAATGTTTAAGGGGGTAATCATGAGGGAATTTCCAAGAGAATCCTTGCAGTTTTTTCACTAGGTTTCATTCTGATGTTCTACTCTGAAATGATGTTCTGGGCGCGTTGGAGGCCGGAGGATACTATTTCGGGCCTTTTGATGACGTGGTTTATTTATTCTGTTCTGGCATTCTTCGTGCTCCTCTTTTTTGAACGTTTTTGTGTGGATGACATTTATTCGATCTTTCTCCTCGGGGCAGTATTTGGTTGGCTCGTCGAAGGAGTTGTCGTTCAGACGGCCTATGAGGCCTTTCCTTTCCAGCTCGTATGGACTCCTCTAGCGTGGCATGCGCTGATATCTGTCCTTATTGGTCTCTACTTTGTTGGGAATGCTTTAAGTGAATGGAAGTTCAAAAAAGCAGCAGCTTTTTTTGCACTTCTTGGGGCTTTTTGGGGAGTATGGGCAATCTACTGGAAGTTTGAGGATGGTTATGCCATAACCACAGCTGAATTTGCAGTTTATGCATTCTCGACGGGTATTGCTCTGATGGCATCGTATATAGTCTTTAGCTTGGTTCGCCCTAGAACTTTTGAGCCGACCAAAGCAGAAACATGGATTTTTAGTGGGGTTCTGGCGTTTTTTGCTCTATCCACAGTTGTGGCAATCCCATTTTCGCCTCTTGTGCTTTTGCCACTTCTTGGGGTCTCGTTCTATGCTCTCAAAAAGCTCAGTGGAAGAGAGAGTATTCTTTTTCGGTTCTTTAGGGTAAATCCTCGCAGATATGTCATGCTCCTTTTCATGCCCCTCTCGGCAGTAATAGTGTATGCATTTTTTAGGGAGGTTTGGCTTGAGGTGAACGTTCTTGTTGCCCTCACAACCTCCAGTGTGGGGATTTTCATCTTTCTGAAAGCTATTTATAAGGCCTTGCGAATTTGACTTTTCATTTTGTAAAATTTGCTTAATGAAAATTTTGTTTCTGATAATGATAATCCTATTAACCTTTCGAATTGATAAGAATATTGAAAATAAAAAAGGTGATACAAAAATGAAAGGTGAATGCAAAGCTCATGAAAAGAAAATAAAGCATGTTCATGGAATGTCTGTGGTGGAAGACTTGGAAAGTGAGTACACTTATGTGAAAGAAGTGGAGTTACATTTTGAGGACGCTGTAGAGAGGGTTAAAGAGGAACTTAAAAAAGAAAGTTTCGGTGTGCTCAGTGAGATACGTGTGGATAAGTTGTTTAAAGAAAAAATAAGCCTTGAAATAGAGCCGTATATCATCCTAGGGGTCTGCAATCCGAACTACTCAAGTCAACTCATAAGTATTGACGTCAACAGCGGTGCATTTCTCCCATGTAACATACTGGTGTATGTCAAAGACAAGAAAACATATGTGAGTGCAATGTTGCCGACTAAAGCTATGAAAATCACAGGAAATGAAGAGTTGCTAAAAGTATCAGAGCAAGTTGAAAGAATTTTGAAGAATGTTGTTGACAAAGTTTAATTTTTTACTGTTATTAATTAAAAGTGTTATTAAGGATCTAAATTATAGCTATGAAATATATGGTGGTCAATATGAAGGAGAAAAAAATGGATGAGAAACACGGAAATATGGAAAATCATATAGAAATGAACCATGAGAGACATGAAAAAGATCATATGCACATGGAACATGAGAGCACGCATGAAGAAGTAGAACATGGAGGACATGAAATGCACGCTCACGAAGAGCACGAGATGCATGAACATGGAGAGCACAAACATTCACATGCAGAACATCACAAAATGATGATGGAAGATTTCAAGAAGAGGTTTATAGTTTCTGCAATACTCACAATTCCCATATTACTTCTCTCCCCGTTAATTCAGAAGTTTTTAGGATTTACATTCACATTTAAGGGAGACCATTATGTCCTCTTTACACTTTCGGCAATAGTGTACTTCTACGGAGGCTGGCCATTCCTTAACGGCATGATAGACGAGCTCAAGAAAAAATTACCTGGAATGATGACGCTCATAGCCCTAGCAATTACAGTGGCATTCTCCTATAGTGTTGCCGTAACATTTGGGCTTCCTGGAAAGACTTTCTATTGGGAGCTTGCAACACTTATTGACATCATGCTTCTGGGCCATTACATAGAGATGCGTTCTGTTCTTGGTGCATCGAGAGCATTAGAGGAACTAATAAAGTTGATGCCAACTGAAGCTCACTTAATAACTCCTGAAGGAGTTAAAGATATCCCAGTTAGTGAATTGAAGAAGGGAGACATTGTTCTTGTCAAGCCTGGTGAAAAAATACCTTCAGATGGTATTATAATAGAGGGGGAAACAAGTGTAAACGAGGCAATGCTCACAGGTGAGTCAAAGCCAGTTTATAAGAAGGTAGGAGATGGTGTAATAGGTGGTTCAATAAATCTTGAAGGGGCTATAAAAGTTAGGATAGAAAAAACTGGAAAGGATACATATCTAATGCAGGTGGTTGAACTTGTAAGACAGGCCCAAGAGACGAGATCACGGACTCAAGACTTAGCAAATAGAGCAGCTTTTTGGCTTACTCTTATAGCGATAACTGCAGGAAGCATAACTCTTGGTAGTTGGCTTTACTTAGGAATGCCATTTGTTTTTGCCCTTGAAAGAATGGTCACCGTCATGGTTATAACCTGCCCGCATGCGCTTGGACTGGCAGTTCCTTTAGTGGTTTCGGTCTCCACATCAATTTCAGCGAAGAAGGGAATTCTTATTAGGAACAGAGAGGCCTTTGAAAGAGCAAAGGATGTTCAAGTGGTTGTATTTGACAAGACAGGAACACTCACCGAGGGAAAATTTGAGGTAACTGACGTTATTTCACTTGATGAATTTGAGGAGGAAGAGTTAATAAAATATGCTGCTACTTTAGAAAGTCATTCCTCTCACCCAATAGCCCAGGGAATAGTAGAAAAAGCTAAAGAGCTTGGTATTGAGTTCTATGATATAGAAGAATCCAAAGTTCTTCCAGGTAAGGGCGTTCAGGGGATTATTAATGGTAAAGAAGTGTTCGTCGTGAGCCCAGGCTTTCTAAAGGAGAAAGGCCTTTGGAAAGATGATGAACGTGTTAACAAAGTTCTCGAGCAGGGCAAGACAGTGGTATTCTTGCTTATTGATGGTAGGCTCGTAGGTGCTTTGGCTCTAGCCGACAGAATAAGACCAGAATCCCGAGAAGCTGTGAAGAGGCTCCACGAGATGGGAATTAAGGCATACATGCTTACAGGTGACAACGCCAAAGTTGCGAAATGGGTGGCAGAAGAGCTTGGCTTAGATGGATTCTTCGCTGAGGTCTTGCCTCATCAGAAATCTGAAAAAGTACAAGAACTCCAGAAAGAGGGTTTAATTGTTGCAATGGTCGGAGACGGAATAAACGATGCTCCAGCTTTAATTCAAGCTGATGTAGGGATTGCCATTGGAGCTGGAACCGACGTGGCAATAGAAAGTGCAGATATAATTTTAGTTAAAAACGATCCAAGAGACGTTATAACAGCGATACATCTTGCAAGGGCAACCTATGGAAAGATGGTGCAGAACTTAGCATGGGCTACAGGATATAATACGTTTGCAATTCCTTTGGCAGCGGGGACACTTTACAGCTATGGAATACTATTAAGTCCAGCAGTTGGTGCTTTGTTAATGAGCTTAAGCACAGTTATAGTGGCAATAAATGCGAGGTTCTTGAAAGTCTAGTGTAGTCACATTAGATTTTCTCTGTTTTTTACCATTGTTTTGTTTTCTAAGGGTTAAGTTTAAATAGTATAATGACCGACTGGTCGGTAGGTAAGAGGTGATTGAGAATGCAAAAAATAGCCAAATGGATTGCTTTTCATCCAAAAAGTGCTATAGCACTAGTTTTAGTCATTACAATTATCTTTACTTCTTTCACTGCTAATCTACAGGAGGAAACTAGCTTAGAGAGCCTGTTTCCTAATTATCCCGAAGTTGGAATAATGGAGGATATACAAAATGATTTTGGAAATCAGGAACCGGTGATAATACTTATTCAGGGGGAAGATGTCTTAACGCCAGAATATTTCAAGAAAACAGCAGATATCACAGAGAAGATTTGGAAAGATACTATCATTAACTCTGCTTTAATGGAGCCCAAAGATGAGAGTATAACCTCTCTTCCTGAATTTTTGGCTATCTATCGGCTTTCGCTGAAAGGAAATTTTAATCCTTCCAAAGAACAGGTTTTGGAAGAAATACGCTCTTTTGCATCAAAAGACGAGATAATCAGAACTTTTAATGCTTTTCTGGAGGATCCAAATGTTCCTCAAGTTATGAAAGATTATGTTCTCGTTTTTCTGCCGAAGACTTTTGATAGAGAGGCTATGAAAAGCGATAAGATGGTGATTTACATCTCGTTAGACGCTGCCCTCTCGAATGGTGAACTTGAGAAGATTGAGCTTAGAATTGAGAGCACGGCCAAAAGCATTGATGCAAAAACTCTAACTTACGGCTTCAAGCTCCTGAACTACTATTATGTAAAAACGGAGGAGCGTTTAATTCCTGCATTTTTGATTGCATTGATTTTAATTCTAGCTTTGATGATACTTAACTTTAGGCGCTTAAGTGATGTTGCGATCTCGCTAACAACGCTCTTTTTGGCAATGCTTTGGACTTTTGGTCTAGCTGGGCTTTTAGAATGGAAAATTGATGTAATGGCTGGCATGGTGCCCATATTAATTCTTGGTTTGGGCATAGACTTCTCTTTTCACGTGCTCATGAACTACAGGGAGAAGCTTAAGGAAACTTCCGATCCTAAGAAGTCCGCTTATTTAGTGCTCTCCACAGTTGGAATTGCTCTTCTTTTGGCGATGGTTACAACTGTTGTAGGCTTTTCATCGAATGGAATTTCTAAAATTCCAAGCATGAGGCATTTTGGATTTCTTTCGGCTTTTTCAATTCTGGCGATTTTTGTGCTAAACTTAACATTTGTTCCTGCCATGAGAGAGCTGTTGGATTTAAGAAAAGCCAAAAGGCAGTTTGAAACCTTTAAACAAAGAGAACTCGTTAAAAATGGTGTAATCAAAAGGCTTCTCTGGCTCATTAAGAAGCCTTCGATAGTGGTTATCTTTCTTATCATAATTTTTGGTGTAGCTCTGCCCGGCTGGGCTTTGGGCTTTGGAATGAAGGCTTCATATGATCCAACAGGGGAGTTAGCTACAGATTTGGACATAACCAAAGCCTATGATATCTTAAATGAAGAATTCGATGTTGGCACGGAGACTGTTTTCATACGGGTTGATGGCAAGTTAACAGACCCAAAATTCTGGGACGAGCTTGAAAAAGCTATTGAAAATATGAATGATGACAAATATATAGTTGTTTATGGTGAAAAAGCCCGTGTGGAATGGATTTTAAGCCTACTCCCATTCTTCATAATGGAAGATCAAAGAGTTGCAGGCGCTTACATCTTAGTGGATAAAAATAGGGATGGTAAAATCGATAGGGATGTAACTCCTGCAGAGCTAAAAGCTTTCTTAAGCGCTCTTTATGAGGCTCCGATGGGGAAGTATTATCTCCACAAGGATGAAAATGGAAACTTTGATGGCTTAATAATAAGGGTTGCAACGAGGACAAAGCTTGGTTACCATGGCAAAAAGCTTTTGGAAGAGCTTAAAGAGGACTTTAAGGCCGTTAACGCGAATGTAAGCTTTACGGGGATGCCAATAATCTGGGCCAGAGGGTTGGACGACATTAGGGATTCGATGGCAAACTCTATTTTCCTATGCTTAGCATTTGCTTTCATAGTGCTTCCAATAGCGTTTGGTCTTTTCCACCGTTCTCCATTGTTAGGATTCCTAACGGCTCTTCCTCCGTTCATAACCATTGGATGGCTCTTCATGACAATGAAGTTCTTGGGAATTCCACTAAATATGATGACTGCAATGGTTGGAGCAATAATAGTTGGTATAGGAATAGATTATCCAATTCACATAGCAAATCGGTGGGCACTTGAAAGAAAAGAAGGTAAAACTCTGGAGGAGTGTTATGCAATTTCTCTATCTAGCACAGGAAAGGAGGTGCTGTACTCTGCTCTAACGACTCTTGTTGCCTTTGGAGTTTTTATTCTTATACCAATACCAGTAATTGCCCAATTCGCCATTACAACGCTTTTTGGGTTGATATACAGTTTTGTTGGGGCAGTACTAACTTTGCCACTTCTCTTGAGGTCATTTTGGCACAGGAGTGATTGAAGTGGTGAAGGTCATAGAGGAGTATTGGATTTAAAACGTATTGAAAAGGGTAGTTAATTGTTTTTATTCACATGGAGGAGGTTGCTGAAAATGAGGAGGAAAGAAACTAAAGAGAGGATTTTAGAGGTTGCCCTTGAACTTTTTAGCGAGAGAGCTTATGATGATGTTTCAATGGAGGAAATTGCGAAAAAAGTTGGACTCTCAAAAGGAGGGCTCTTCTATCACTTTTCCTCAAAGTATGAGCTTGCTAAAGAAGCGTTGTTTTATGGATTTGAGCAGTGGGCTAAGGCAATATTCCCTAAAATTCTAAGTGCAAAGTCGCCGGAAGATAAGTTTAAAGCGCTGATTGATTATTCATTTGAGTTTATTTTGGATAACCCAAAACTTTCGCGTTTTTTCTTAGAGGTTTATGAAGAGAGCATCAAACATGGAAACGGATTGGAACAGTGGAAGGGATTTTATGAGGAGTATTTAGAGCTCTTCGGTAGTATTTTTGAGGAACTTGGAGTCTTAAATCCAAGGGTAAGGGCAATACTTTTTGGAGCTCTTTTGGATGGTTTGGCCATTCATTATCTAATGGCGGGGGAATATTTTGATATCAGAGACCTGAAAAAGGAAATTCTTGAAATCTTTCTTGCTGGGAGAAAGGACTGAAGGCTTGATGTTCATATACATTAAGGATAGTGGACTTAAAAAGAGGGGGAGAGAGTAAAGGATCATAGAATGAAAGTAGAAAACTTACATTACTTTATTTTTTGCGAAATTGGGGATTGCTATTTTTACACTTTGGTAAAAATAAGAGATATAACTCTTTATAGATAAGTAATAAGTGAGGCGAGCAAAAATGATGTTTGAAAATTTTGGAAACTATCTCGTTCACATGGGAGAATTTGAATGGGGGTGGCATGACATGATGGGATTTGGCTACTTTGGAATCGTCGGAGCAATATTCATGCTCTTATTCTGGGTTGCAATAATAGTTGCAGTAGTATGGTTCATTAAGTGGATAATCGAGCAGAGCTCAAGCGGGACCACAAAGACATCAAAAAATCGAGCACTTGAAATACTTGACGAGAAATATGCAAGGGGAGAAATAGATGACGAGGAATACGAAAGAAGAAAAAGGAAGCTTCTAGAAGGTTAGTACTTTTTCATCTGTTTTCAGATTTTTTAATATTTTTATGTTATTACCCAATTTTAAAGAATATAAGCAACTGCTTGATGAATGAAGGCGGTGGAAAATGAATTCGAAAAAATACGACCAGCAGAAAATTCACTTAATTGTCAAGAGGCTTAAAAATACACAGGTTAAGTTTTTAGAGTGCAAACCATCGCGAAGTTTCTCTCATTGTGTCAGGATAGCAGTGCTTATTGATGCGAGAGTTGAGGAAGTTTTTTCTCTCGTATCCAACATTAATAATCATAGATTATTCTGGCCGGAATATGAGTTTAAATCTGAAGACGATGGGGAATTGAAGAAAGGGTTAATATACTACATCCGTGAAAAAGGAGCAGAAAAGTGGGTAAAATATCGAATTGCAGATTTCAACGAAAACTCTTTTTATTCCGGAGAAATGATAGGGAACGATCCATTTTTTAAAAAATTGCGATATGAACACTATTTCATCCCTGTGGATAACATGACTATAAGTATTGAGTGTGTGTACTACACCCTTCGCTATGGTTTTCTGGGGAAAATCTTGAACCTCTTCATAGCAGAGCGTATCATCAAAAAGAGGCTTTTAAAAGCTCACTTAAAGCTAAAAGAAGTGGCAGAAAAAGAGCTCTAGTTAAGCAAACACTGCCTTATAAAGCCCGACTATGATGTCACCGACTTCACAGTACACATCCATATAGCTGGTTTTCACTTCCTTGAATATCTTTGAGCCCATCTCTTTTATTTCCTCTAATGAAAAGCCAAGGTGAGTGTCTTTCAAAGTTTCCTTGAGCTCCTCATGCTCGTGTTTGAGGACGTCAACTATTATCACCTTACCGCTTTCGTTTAAAACGCTCTTCATGCTCTCTAGTACTCTGTCAGGATTCAGGAAGTGATGGAACGCCAGGGTGGAGAGCACGATGTCGAATTCTTTTGGAACATTTATGCCGTAGTGTTTATTGGCAATCTCAATGGATTCCCTAATTTTCTCGGCAACTCCCCAAATGGGTGCTATCCCTTTTTCATTAAGCCTTTTCAGCATGCTTGGAGTTATATCTAAAGCATACACATCTGCTTTGACTCCTCTATCTTCGAGCTTCCTCTTGATTCTCTCTGTGAAAAACCCTGAGCCAGCTGCAACGTCTAAGAGCTTAATGCTTTCCTTGTTTAGCTTCAGAATTTCTTTAGCGATATCGTTAACTATTGTTTCTATGCACTCCTCTCTGAGGTAGTCTCTCACGATATCATCCCTCTGGGGGGCTTCTTCTTCAAAGTACTCTATTTGCTCAACGAGATCTTTCGCTGACTTCTTGTCAAAGCCGAGCTTTTTCAAGAATTCTTTAACCTCATCCATGCTTGGTATCATTTTCTCACCGCCTCAAAGCCCCTCTCCAGATCTTCAATGAGATCCTCAACGTCTTCTATTCCAACCGAAACTCTGATAAGGGAGTCTTTTATGCCAACTTTCTCCCTTTCCTCCTTTGGAAGAGAGGCGTGGGTCATCAAAGCCGGGAGCTCAATTAGTGATTCCACTCCTCCCAAGCTTTCAGCCAGTGCAAAAATCTTCAAGCTCTCGACGAATTTCACTGCCTCCTTCAATCCTCCTTTAAGCTCGAATGAGAGCATTCCCCCAAAGCCGCGCATTTGCCTTCTTGCGAGCTCGTGCTGCGGATGGGAAGGCAAGCCCGGATAGTAAACTCTCTCAATCAATGGGTGCTCTTCTAGATACTTTGCAATCCTCATAGCGTTCTTCTCGTGCCTCTCCATCCTAACAGCAAGCGTTTTAATGCCTCTCATAACGAGCCAGGAGTCAAAGGGGGACAAAATTGCACCGACTGCGTTTTGATGGAACTTCAACTTTTCATAGATCTCATCGTCATTTACCATCACGGCCCCTCCGACAACGTCGGAGTGACCTCCTAGGTATTTAGTGACGCTGTGGAGAACTATGTCAGCACCTAAGTCAAGGGGATTTTGGAAGTAGGGACTTGCAAATGTGTTGTCCACAACCATGACTAAATCTCTCTCATGAGCAATCTCAGATATCGCCTTGATGTCAGCGAGCTTTAAGAGGGGATTTGTGGGAGTTTCGAGCCAAATCATCTTTGTGTTCTCTTTTATTGCACTTTTGGCGTTTTCCGGTTCCCTTGCATCCACGTAAGTAAACTCAATCCCAAAGCGTTCCATAACTTGATTGAACAGCCTCTTAGTGCCGCCGTAAAGGTCATCAAAAGCTATGATATGATCTCCTTTCTTTAGTAAAGCTAGGAGTATTGTGGACTCAGCGGCTAACCCCGAGGAAAAAGCCAACCCATAGTTAGCGTTTTCAAGTGCCGCTAATTTTTTCTCAAGGTTATCCCTTGTGGGGTTGCCGCTTCTGGAGTAAACATAACCTTCCTCAACTTCCCTTATGCTCTTCTTTGCGAAGGTTGTCGAGAGATGAATGGGGGAGACAACGTCGCCGTACTGCATGTTTTCCGGCTCTTCACCGATGTGAATAGCTTTGGTTGAAAACTTCATCTTAATCCCTCCAGAACTTTTTCATCATCAGTTTCAAAACCGTTCTCAAGAAGCCATTTATCGTTGAATATCTTTGTTAAGTAGTTCCTTCCAGTGTCTGGGAATATTATAACGACCCTTTTTCCTTTTACTCCATTTTCTTTGAGATATTTTATTGTCCCATATAAAGCAGCTCCTGAAGAGCCACCAACTAAGATACCTTCTTTCCTCGCCAAGAAGCGCGTCATTGCAAAGGCTTCCTGATCATTGACGACAACTATATCATCAACTAGGTTCAAATCAACAGTCTCTGGGAGAATGTCTTCTCCAATTCCTTCTACCAAATATGGATGGGCTTTTTTCACAGCCTCTTCTAGGCTCATCCCCTTCTTTACGAGATTGTATATTGAACCGACAGGATCAACCCCTATTATCTTCACGTCCCTTCTCTTTTCTTTTATGTAGCGTCCGATGCCAGTGATTGTTCCACCGGTACCTATGCCAGCGAATAGATAGTTTATGCTCCCTTTTGTTTGTTTCCAGATCTCTCTCGCTGTGGTCTCATAGTGTGCCAAAGGGTTGTATTTGTTGAAGTACTGGTTGGGAATGTAAGCGTAAGGTGTTTCTTCAACTCTTTCATCTAGGATTGCCCTAAGTTCATCAATCTTCTCCTCTTTTACAAGCTTTTGCACATATTCCACTATTTCTTTAAGTTCTTCTCGAGTCACTGGTCTTTTTTTCTTCCAGATGAGGTTTCTTACAGCCTCAGCTACCTTGTAGTAAGAGTTTGGATCACTTGGGGCAACAGCAGTAGGTGTTCTGATCACGAAAGCTCCTAGGGCTTTGAGAAGAAACTCCTTTTCAAGACTCATTTTATCTGGCATCGTGAAAACTGTTAAGTATCCTTCATCAGCAGCTACCAGGGCTAGACCCAAGCCAGTGTTTCCTGAAGTAGGCTCTATTATAACTCCGCCTTCAACTATTTTTCCTTCTTTTTTAGCGCCTTCAATCATGTATTTGCCTATTCTGTCTTTTATACTTCCTCCAGGGTTGAAAAACTCTACTTTGGCATATAACTCATTCTTGACGTTGAAGTACTTCTCTATCTTTTTAAGCCTGACTAAGGGGGTCTCTCCGATAGTTTGTACGATGTCATCATAAATACTCAATTTTGTGTAATTTTCTACCATCTTAACCCTCACCTACCCATTGATGAATAAAAATGCATATATATCTTTCGGTTGTGGCAAAGCTGTTTTTCGAAAAATCGAAAATATTTCAGCCAGATTTAACAAAAGGTTTGGAATAAAAAGTTTTGGACACAAATGTAGAATGAAGAAATGCTATTCATCCTAAAAACAATATTGTAAAATGGTGCATAAGATGCCAACTTGATTATTCGTCTGTAGGTTTTGTGGCAATTATAAGCCTCACAATATCAAAGAATAAATTCTCGACCTTCTCTATCTTAAAACCTGCTTTTTCAATATTTTTTTGAGTTTCCCTGAGCATTGAAGTGCCAAGAAGTGTTTTGATGAAAGGTTCCATGAGGTAGAGGGGGATATTTAAAAGTCTCGAATTGCTTTTCATATGTTCCAAAAATATGGCAGTTCCTCCGGGTTTCAGGACCCTATATGCTTCTTTCAGTCCTTTAATTGGGTCAGGAACTGTACAAAAAACAAAGGTGCTTACAACAGTATCAAAGGTATTGTCATCGAATTCCATATTTTGAGCGTCCATGTAGAGCAACTTAACATTCTCTAATCCAAGTTCTTTCTTTCTTTTTTCAGCTTTTTCAAGCATTCCTCGACTGAAATCTATACCTATTACTTCAACCCCTTCTGGATAATATGGAAGGTTTTTTCCAGTTCCAATACCAATCTCAAGAACTTTGCCTTTAGCTAAGCTTAAAGCTTTCTTTCTATATTTCGAAAATGCTCTCATTTCCATAGGACTCTCAAAAAGATCGTAAATTTTTGAAAACCGATCATATTTTTTTGCTGGAGTATTCATTTTCTTCACAGTTTGTATTTCTGCAAACTTTCAATTAAGTTTATTCCTTCGATTTGGTAAACTTTGCCATCGTTAATTCTCATAATGCAAATAATAAGCCTATTATCCATCGCCATCTTATCTGAGTGTGAAGATATAAAAAGGTGATGTAGAAATGGAATGGAAGTCAGTATTAATCGGGTTTATAATTGGAGCGCTCATAGCACTTCCTTATGGTTTAGCTCATTCAGGAGCATTTGATGGAGATGAGAGGGACAGTTTTTGGAATGAATTTGGACCAATGATAGGCCCTATGCATGGTGGAATGATGGGACACGGCATGATGGATGAACATGAGGAGATGGAGGAATACATGGAGACAGGCAACTTTGCTGAAATGCACGAGGAAATGGAAGAAGAGATGGAGGAGTACATGAGTGAAGACTGGAAAGAGATGCATGAATACTGTGAAAGGTTTATGGGTATAGAGGAAGATTCAGAAGATGAGTGAATTGATTAGCATTTTTATTTTTGTAACCTTTTTTAGGAGGAAAGATCATGAGAAAGGCCCTTTTTGGGATTTTAATTTCAGCAATATTAATTCTATCTCTCTCATACTACAGTATAGTTTCTAAGGAGCAGGATATTTTTTCTGGATATGTGGTTGAAGGAAAACCCGTAGAGGTTCAAAATGCCATAGTTCTTGCTGACACTGATTGTATACCTGATAAAGATTATACGACTCTTACGTGCACTGCGATAATTGATATTGGGAGAGAAATTCTGAAAGTACGTTACACCCACCCTATTGATGTACCATGCCTCTCAAGAGGGGATAAGGTTAATATATCTATAGAGGGGGATTCAACACTAAGGCTCATACGTGTAGGTAAACCCTCAATGGAGCACTAAATTACCCACTAATCTAAAATTACTCTTTAAGGAGTGTGGAAAAAATGAAAAATAGAGCTATTTTAATATTGTTTAGTATATTGGGTATGGGAAAAGGTGCTCTAGCAGAGACTGTTAATGAGTTTACCAGCCTAACAACCTTTTCAGTAATAGCACTTGGGATTCTAAATGCATTTAGGCCTTCTGTTTTCTTGATGATAGTATTTCTCCTATCAATGATAGCTCTACTGGATGAAAATAAAATACTTAAAGTGGGCCTTTCCTTTACTGCAGGTGCCTTTCTAGGTTATACCATAATAGCTTCTGCTTTGATGAATCTTCACGGAAAATTCCTGTTTTTAAGGTATTTTGTAGTAGCTTTTGGAATTATAGTGGGAATTTATAAAATACTTTCTTCACTTGGATATGTGAAAATCTCTCCTAACAATCCTTTGAGAGAAAAAAGTAATAGGATACTAGAAAAAGCGACTTCGCCGTCTAGTGCTTTTTTAGTAGGAGGTCTCATGTCTTTCTTCTCACTTTCATGTGTTCTTCCTTCATACCTCTTAGTGACTTCTCTCCTTTCGGATGGATTTTCATTAGGTGTTAGAGTGGCTCTTTTGGCTATATTTGTTGGAATATCGGTTTTTCCTCTGGTCTTGGTCACTCTAGGATTTCATTACGGCAATAAGTATACAAAACTTGGAGTGGCAGTCGACAAACTCTCAAAAATGAGTGGAAGAGGGGACCTAGCTATGGGTGTGATCTTGGTGACTGTGAGTATTCTTTACCTTTTGTTCCTTGGATAGTCTAACCTTCTCTAAATTCTCTCTCGCTTTTTTAAACTCTCTAAAACAGGTTTCGCAGCAGAAGAAATACACTTTGTTGCGATACTTATATACTATAGGTTCCTCGACAATGTCCTTTCCACAATAATCACATTTAAATGGGACTCTTATCTTTATTGGTCTCTCTCGCTCTCTCATCTCTAGTACTGGCATTATCTCAATTACTTCAAACCCAGCCTTCTCAACAACTTGTCTAAGCTGCTCCATGTTTTCTACTGCAATCTTTATAATATACTTTTTACTTGTAAACTTATTAATCTCGATGATCTCATCAAATTCTTCAAGTTTTTCGGGAGTGTCGGTTTTGATGATCATTATTACTATATTCTCAGCTCTCTCAAGTTCTGGGGAAATTTTTATTGTATATCCTCTGATTATTCTCTCTTTTTCTAATTTTTCTATTCTTGCTCTTACAGTAGGTCTGCTTACTCCTAAAATCTCTGCTAATTCAGAGATGCTAAGCCTTGAGTTGTCTCTCAGTAGATATATGAGTTTTAAGTCAATTTCATCAAGCTTTACCATTTAGACCCTCCTACAGGTATTCACATTTATCATGGTTATCAAACTATAAAAATTTTCCTATGTTATTTTACATTTTGTTAAGAAATAACTTCAATAATTCTTCTAATAGACTATATAACAGAGGTGAATCTCATGGACGTGAATATTAAAATTACTGGAATGAGTTGCGCTTCCTGTGCTAAAACTATAGAGGTAGCTCTTAGAGAATTAGAGGGTATAAAGGATGTTAAAGTAAACTTAGCGACAGAAAGTGCATACGTTAAATTCGACGAATCTATGGTTAATATAACTCAAATCATTAGAGCAATAGAGAGTGTTGGCTATGGTGTCGTTAGAGAAAAGAGGGATGCAATAATTAAAATCGGCGGCATGACCTGTGCATCATGTGTAAAAACGATAGAAGTTGCCCTAAAAGAGTTACCGGGAGTACTGGACGTTAAAGTAAACCTTGCCACTGAGAAGGCAACTGTCAGTTATGATCCAACATTAGTGGATATGGAAGATATTCAAAAGACCATAGAAGAGTTTGGTTATCAATTTTTGGGCGTTGAAGGGGAAGAGAGTGTGGATATTGAAAAAGAAGCAAGAGAAAGACATCTAAAAGATATGAAGAAAAAACTTATTGTTGCTTGGACATTCGGTGGAATTATAACTCTAATGACTTATAGATGGCTTTTGGGCTTTGACTTTGAGATTCCCTACATGCTCTGGATACAGTTTGCCTTAGCGACGCCAGTCATAGCGTATTCAGGAAAAGAAATGTTCTTAAAAGCCGTTAGGTCTTTGAGACATAAGACACTCAACATGGATGTGATGTACTCAATGGGTGTAGGCTCAGCATACATTGCTAGCGTGCTTGCAACAGTTGGTATTTTGCCCACGGAATACAACTTCTATGAAGCGAGCGTGCTCTTATTGGCATTCTTGCTTTTGGGTAGATATCTGGAACACGTAGCAAAAGGCAGAACTAGTGAGGCAATTAAGAAGCTTATGGGTCTGCAGGCCAAGAAAGCAACTGTAATCAGGGATGGAAAGGAAATTGAGATACCTGTAAGTCAAGTTAAAGTTGGAGATATTGTGATTGTCAAGCCTGGAGAGAAAATACCGGTTGATGGTATAGTCCTTGAAGGGGAAAGCTATGTTGACGAGTCAATGATTACAGGAGAGCCGATTCCAAACTTAAAGAGGAAAGGCGATGAGGTAATCGGCGGAACCATAAACAAGAACTCCGTTTTAAAGATTGAGGCAAAAAGAGTTGGAGGAGACACGGTTTTAGCTCAAATAATTAAACTCGTTGAGGAAGCTCAGAACACTAGACCACCAATACAAAGGATAGCTGATAGGATAGTGACTTACTTTATTCCTGTAGTATTGACAATAGGCTTAATCTCCTTTGCATATTGGGGATTCATAGCAAAGCAACCCCTCATCTTTGCATTCACCACGCTGATCAGCGTCTTAGTGATAGCATGCCCATGTGCCTTTGGACTAGCAACACCTACTGCTCTAACTGTGGGAATGGGTAAAGGGGCTGAGATGGGAATTTTAATTAAAAACGGTGAAGTGCTTGAAATAGCTAGAAAGGCCACAGTAGTGCTCTTTGACAAGACGGGAACCCTAACTAAAGGAAAGCCAGAGGTTACGGATGTAGTGACTTTTGGCATAGACGAGAAGGAGCTTTTAGAATTGGTGGCATCTGCCGAAAAGCGCTCAGAGCACCCCTTGGGAGAAGCAATAGTTAGAAAAGCCCAAGAGCTTGGCTTGGAGTTGGAAGAGCCTGAGCAGTTTGAGGCAATCACTGGAAAAGGTGTTAAGGCTAAGGTGCGTGGAAGGGAAGTCCTAGCGGGGAATAGAAAGCTGTTAAGAGAGAACGGGTATTCAATAGAACGCATTGAAAAGACGCTTCACAAGCTCGAAGATGAGGCGAAAACGGCTATAATAATAGCTATAGATGGCGAGATAGTCGGCGTCATCGGAATTGCGGACACAATAAAGGAGCATGCAAAGGAAGCTATTGAGGAACTGCACAAAATGGGTAAGAAAGTAGGCATGATTACTGGGGACAATAAGAGGACTGCGAATGCAATAGCAAAGCAATTAGGAGTTGACTATGTCCTAGCTGAAGTCCTGCCTCAAGATAAGGCCAATGAGGTTAGAAAGCTCCAAGAAAAGGGAGAAGTGGTCATCTTCGTTGGAGATGGAATTAATGATGCCCCTGCTTTAGCTCAAGCGGACATAGGTATAGCAGTAAGTTCAGGAACTGATATAGCAATGGAAAGTGGTGAGATAGTCCTTATGAAAAATGACATAAGGGATGTCGTCAAGGCAATAAAGCTTAGTCAAAAAACCCTTTCAAAGATCAAGCAGAATTTCTTCTGGGCAATGATATACAACTTAATCCTAATTCCAATAGCTGCAGGACTGGGTTATATCTTACTTGGAATCCAGTTCCAGCCAGAGTGGGCTGCAGGTGCAATGTCATTAAGTAGTGTGAGCGTTGTGAGTAACTCCCTCTTATTAAAGAGGACTAGGATTTGAGGTGGTTAAGAATGATTAAAGAATTTGATGGAGATTTTGAAGTGATCAAGAGGGCTAAACATGCCCTCCTTTGGTTTTCTTCTCCCGGCTGCCCTCCATGCAAGATGATTGAACCATTTATGCATGAGCTTAGTGAGAGGTATAAGGAAGTGGAATTTTGGGAAGTCGATATAGAAAAATATCCCAGAGTGGCTCAGACTTTTGAGATATTAAATGTTCCAACGTTGGTTTATCTAAAGAAAGGTGGAGAAGTCGACAGGCAAAACTTAGTGAGGAGAAAAGAGGAAGTAGAAGAAAGACTAAAAAAGCTACTCAAAGTTTAACTTCAAACGAGTTTGAACCTTTCGCCAAGCTTTTATATTTTTAAACGAATCTTAATTTGGTGAACATTATGAGAAAGCCAATTGTCATTTTAATTTTAATTTTCATTGCAGTTGCAGGTTTAGTGTATTTCCAGAATTCTTCTAGGGAAAATAGAGAAAGAATAATAAAACTTAAAGCTACCTTTCGAATGGGAGGGGCTATTTATAATGGTTATGAAATGCGAGAAGATACTCTTGTTTTTAAATTTGAAAGAAAAGGGGATTTCTTCACACAAGCCATAGAAACTAAGGAAGTCACCACTGAGGAGAAACTCTCCCCTAAGAGGGTTATTATGGAAGTTATAACTAATGGGGAAACTAAAACGTATGAGGCAAAATTCATTGATGAAAGTGAGGAAGTAGCACTTTATGAAGCTTCTGAATTGGAGTGAGAACTTGCTCCTCTTATCCTTTTTTAACCCCTATTTCAACTCTAGGTATTTTTTGAGCAAAATTAAGAATGTTCCAATACCAACAATGGACATACCAAAAATTCCATTGAATTCTAGTACTATGTCATAAAAAAGAAGAAATGGGCCTAGGATTCCCAGCACAAGCGCAAGTAGTTGTTTCGTGTTTAAATTCCTCATTTGGCCATATAAATGGACAGTGATTGCGGGGCCCAAAAGCAATGAGATTACAAAAGGAATTTTTGTATTTGGCATGATCAAATAGAGGATAAAAAGGGAAATAGTAAAGAATGTTCCATATAACATCGGGTGTCTTTGGACAAACTCCCCTTCTATGGATAAGTCTTTTCTTATTCTTTTTACCTCGAAAATCAAAAAAAGAGCAAGCAGAAAAGTTAGGAGATACTGAAACAATGGAGGAGAATAAGGGTTTAGCAGGAAAAATGTTATTATAAGAGCAGATATAAAAGCTATAAGCGTTATTTTCAATCCTCTTTTTGCTAACAAAGATTTTTCTTTAAACTCTGGATAGAAAATTTCGAGTAAGAGGATTGGGATGGAAATGCTGAAGACTGCATGAAAAATGGAGAGCCAAACTGCCCATACCATATTCGTCTCGAAGATCCTACCATAGGTTGCCAAAACTCCTAAATCCATCCAGTTTGGGTCAAAAAACGATTTAACGGCCAAGCCTTCTTCTATGATGCCATATGTAATTCCAAGGAGCATAAGTCGGAGATAACCTCTGCCCCATCGTATCCATGCTTCTCTAATTAAAAGAACACCCCCTCCATAAAAGGCCCATAAAAAGAGGAAACTGAATGGATTTATAATTTCCAGAGGGGGAGTTGATCCACTCATTACTTCTCCAAAGAAAGGGGATAATAGTGAGAGGAGTAGTGCAAGCTTGATTTTCTTCTCCATATATTAAAAGTGACAACAAAGATATTTATAGGTACTGTTTATAAAATAATGATCAGGTGAGTATATGGGGAAAGCTTTGTCCTTTATTATAATAAGTATCATAGTTTTAATACTCGTTTCTGGTTGTGTTAATAAAACTTTACCTGCAGAACAAACGATAATCCCGTTAGACTCTCCAGAACTTCCTGAGAGAGGATTTTTCATGGGAGTTCTCCCAACTCCTGCAGAAGGACAAACTTTTGAGGAAGCATACTCACAGGCAGCTGAATATGTCGAGTTTTCCCCTGTGTGGGGGAGGCCAACTCCATTTTATTCCCTTGCAAGTGAGCTCTCTGGAGACTGGGGGCAAACGTTTGTGGAGGGCTACATAAGAAAAAACGGCATGTTCCCAATTATCCATGTTTCATTTATAGGGCCAAACATAACGCTCATAACACCCCCAAATATGAAAAATGCAACTCTAAGCGACCCCAAGTGGAGAGAGGCATATAAAAAGGCAGTCCTTGATGTAGTAAAAATCTCAAGGCCTCTTTATCTCTCTTTAGGTAATGAAGTTAATAGATGGTACGAAAAATATGGGGTCAAAGAGGGAGATCCTAATGGCTTTCAGCACTATGTTAGCCTTTATGAGGAGATATACGATGCCGTAAAAGAGCTATCACCTGAGACCAAAGTTTTCTGCACATTTGCTCGAGAGATTGTATCTGAAAATAGAGAAGCGAATCTTGAAGTTCTTTCACTTTTTAATCCAGATAAGATGGATCTTCTCGTCTTTACGAGCTATCCTTATGCTGTCAGGGGCATAAACCGGCCCTGTGATATCCCAGATGACTACTACTCCCGCGCACTCAAATATATGCCGGGAAAACCATTTGGTTTGATTGAGATTGGATGGCCATCAATTGAGGCATTTGGAGGTGAACAGGGGCAAGCTGATTTTATACTCGAGGTAACAGGTCGTCTTACCGAAGAGCAGGGGATCAATTTGCACCTGCTTGGTTGGGCATGGCTCCATGATTTGAATGAAAATGACCATCTTGGTCTTATAACCAAAGATGGTAGAGAAAAACTAGCTTATAATGTTTGGGCGAGCATATCACGGCTAGGAAAGAGGGCGATGCCGACAATTCGAGAAGATACTATCCCTAAAAATGCCATTAAAATAATGCCAGAAATGGATGTATTCCCACCCATTCTCCATTCTGACGAGTGGAGCAAACCTGTGCCTTTAGAGGGACCAATAAACACAGCCGGAGCAGAGGATTCTCCATTTGTGACACCAGATGGAAAGAATCTCTACTTTTTCTTCACTCCGGATGTCAATGTACCTCCGCAAAAACAGCTCATTGACGGTGTTACTGGCATATGGTGGTCAAAGAAAATCAATGGAAAATGGAGCAAACCCATGAGGATTGTATTGGGGAGCAGTGAATCCCTTGATGGAGCAGTTTTTATTTTAAACGACACCATGTGGTTCGCCTCTGTTAGGCGCGGAAATTATGGAGAAGTTGACATATATACAGCAAAATTTAGAAATGGAAGATGGACGGATGTTAAGAATGCAGGAGAGCTTTTGAATGCCGTCTATGATGTGGGGGAGCTGTGTACCAGTCCAGACGGGAAGACGATGTATTATGGATGTGGTGGGGACATATGCATGATGGATTATGTAAACGGATCATGGGTGAATCCGAGAAAGGTCCCGAATATAAATAGCGAACTTAATGAGGATCAGCCTTTCATAACTCCAGATGGCAATGAATTATGGTTCACCGGGCAAAGTCGGCTTGGATATCCCGGCCCTGCAATATTTAGATCTTTGAAAACAAAAGATGGGTGGAGTGAGCCAGAGGAAATAGTTTCTAACTTTGCTGGGGAGCCGGTGCTGGATGCGCAGGGGAACTTATATTTTGTGCATCATTATGTCACAAAAGATATGAAAATCATAGAAGCAGATATTTATGTGGCTTATAAAAAGTGAAACCCATTGAACTTTTCTTCCCCTGTATTTTTGTCCCAATAGTACTATGAGGGCCTCTGTTTCAAAGTATGTTTATTTAGGTAGAGGGAAGGTTAGGAATGAGAACTGTGTTCATGGTGTCCTTCTCTCTTTTTGTCTTCTTCAATCTTCTTTTTCCAGTAAGGATCAATTTCAAGAACTTGGTGAATAAATGCCTCAACTATATCTTTGATTTTGCCATGGGCTCCAGTAATAACTTCAATACCGAGGTTGTTGAAATATTCTATTGCTCTCCTTCCCATTCCATAAGCTAAAACTACTTTGCTGTCGTGCTCTTTGATGAAATTTGGCAAGTCTCCAGGTCCATGTTTATCAAAAGGCACCTCCACAACTTCAGTATTTTTAATTTTACCATTTTCAACATCAATAAAAACAAAGTATTTAGCTCTTCCAAAATGCGCACTTACGTTGCTTTCTAGACCTTTGTCATCCTCAGCAGGTATTGCTATTCTCATTTCCATCACCAAAATAATGAAAGAGGTTTCAAATATAAACTTTGTGCATATGCACATTTTTTGTGAACCTTTGGTTAGTAACACTAATATTTAAAAAATATTAAAAATGTGTTACTATAATGGCTCTTGGTGATACCATGCTTATGATCAATCAACTTATTAAGGAAGGAAAAGTTGAAGAAATCCTTGAATATGCTAGACAATTTCATGGACATGTCTGCCCGTATCTTGCTCTTGGCATTAGGGCTTCATTAATAGCTATGGAAGAGCTTGGCGTTGGAAGAGTTGATCATTCTGAAAGTGTTGATGAAAGCATCTTGGCAATAGTTGAGATTAATAGTTGCTTCACAGATGGTGTTCAAGTGACAACAGGTTGTACATTGGGAAACAATTCTCTTATATACTGGGATCTCGGAAAAACTGCTCTCACGCTTGTCAAACGCTCAACCTGGGAAGGAGTTAGAGTTTATGCTGACGCAGAAAAATTGAGAAAGCACTATCCCTCGGACGCTGTGGAACTCTTCACTAAAGTTGTTAGAGAAAGGAAAGGAACACCTGAGGAAAGAAAACGCCTTTGGGAACTTTGGGAAGAGGCGGCAAGGACCATGTTAAAACTTCCAAAAGATGAATTTAAAATTGAAAAAGTTAGGGTTTCGCCAGTGGAACAAGCTCCAATATTTGAAAGCGTTCGCTGTGCTAAGTGCAATGAGCTCGTAATGTCCACAAGGACAGTATCTTTTGATGGTGAGCAAGTTTGTTTGAGATGCGCGGGAGAAAGATACTATGCTGTAATCGGAAGGGGGATAGTGGAGGTTAATGGCTTTAGGAGGTAGTAAAATGAAGAAGATTCCATTTTTGCTCGGTGTGCTGCTGATTCTTTTAATCAGTGGATGTATAAATAGCTCACAAAGCTCAATAACTAGCAGCACTTCTACAAGCACTCAATACATCACTGTCACTGATTTGCTGGGAAGAAGCGTTGAGGTTCCATCAGAGGTCACTAAGGTTGTTGCGACAGGACCTGGTGCTTTAAGACTGGTGGTTTACCTAAATGCTACTGATAAGGTGGTAGGTGTCGAAGAGTTTGAGAAGCGTTATTCTTATGGGAGGCCCTATATAATGGCTCATCCAGAGCTTAAGGAGCTTCCCATTATAGGACCAGGGGGACCAGGGAAGCTTCCTGATCTTGAAGCATTGATTAGTCTCAAACCAGATGTTATATTCATAACCTATGTTGATAGCAAAACAGCCGATGAAATACAGGAGAAGACCGGTATCCCAGTCATTGTCCTTAGTTATGGCCAATTGACCACATTTGAAGATGAAGAGCTATTTAGATCTATTGAATTGGCAGGTAAGATCCTTGAAAATGAGAAGCGTGCTGAAGACGTTCTGAACTTTATTAGGGCTATACAGGAAGACCTCATAAAGCGTACTGAGAACGCTAAAAGCCCCAGTGTCTACATTGGGGGTATAGGTTATAAGGGAGCACATGGGATAGAGAGCACCGAAGCCAAATACCCGCCTTTCGTTGTATTGCATGCCAATAATGTTGCCGATGAGCTTGGTGAAGGTCATAAGTTTATCGACAAAGAAAAGCTTCTTGAGTGGGACCCAGACTATCTATTTCTTGATGAAGGGGGCTTAAGCCTCGTGCTTGATGACTACAACAAGAATCCAGAATTCTATAACTCATTAACTGCTGTAAAAGAGGGTAACATCTATGGTATCCTACCATACAACTTTTACACAACCAATATAGGGACCGCTCTAGCAGACACGTATTTCATTGGGAAAATCCTATACCCGGAGCGTTTTGAGGATGTAGACCCAGTAAAAAAGGCTGATGAGATATATACATTCCTAGTTGGAAAACCAGTCTACAAAGAAATGGCCACTCAATTTGGCGGATTTGGTAGAATTGAATTGGCAAATGGGACTGTTGAATATTCTCTACCCACTTCACCGTGATGCATATGGACTACGAGCATTACATTGCTAGAAAAGTGTTGCTTGGTATTTTTCTTTCTCTTCTTCTTGTTTTGGTTAGTCTTTATTCCATAGCGCGTGGTGGTTATAGACTTTCCTTAGAAGAGGTTTTCAATGCACTCGTTGGAGTAGGGAGTGAAAGTGCCCATCTTGTCATTTGGAATATTCGTCTTCCTAGGGTGATCGCAGGAATTATTGTAGGAGCCTCTCTAGCCATAGCAGGAGCAGTTATGCAGGGCTTTCTTAGAAACCCTTTGGCGACTCCATTCACAATGGGAGTTTCTCATGGGGCTATGTTTGGCGCATCCTTTGCTATATTATTGGGGGCAGGTTATGCGGAGAGTTCAGGCAGGATAATTCTAGATAACCCTTATACAGTTGTTCTCTTTGCTTTCTTTGGGGCAATAAGTGCTACAATAGTTATTCTAGCTCTTGCTAAGCTAAAAGATCTTAGTCCTGAGGCAATAATTCTAGCCGGGGTTGCTATGAGTTCCCTTTTTATTGCCCTGACAACACTTGTCCAGTACTTTGCTAATGAGTTGCAACTTGCTGCCATGGTTTATTGGAGCTTTGGGGACCTTGGTAGAGCAACATGGCAAGAAGATATGATACTTTTAGCTGTTTTTATTCCCGTATTCATGTACTTCATTATCAAACGTTGGGATTTAAATGCCTCTGCTGTGGGGGATGATGTGGCCAAATCAGTCGGTGTTGATGTTGAGAGAGTTAGATTAATCTCTACCTTCCTTGCAGCTCTGATTACGGCAGTGAGTGTGGCTTTTGTGGGAGTTATAGGATTTGTGGGATTGATAGCCCCACATGCTATTAGACTATTAGTCGGAGGGGATTATCGCTTTTTAATTCCATTATCGGCTCTAGCAGGAGGTCTTCTTCTCCTTGTGGCTGATACTGTTGCAAGATTAGTCTTTTCACCAATGACTTTGCCTGTTGGTGTTGTAACGTCTTTTCTTGGTGCCCCCACGTTCATTTATCTTCTTATAAGGATGGAGGGACGGCGATGAAAGCCGTGAAAGTTGAGGGACTTTATTTCACATACAATGGTTCTGAGGTGTTAAAGGGGATAACTCTTGAGGTTGAGGAAGGAGAATTTGTTGCTATCCTTGGGCCTAATGGTGCTGGAAAAAGTACTCTATTAAAGTGCATTGCAGGGCTTCTTCACTGTTCTGGAGTTGAAGTCTTGGAGAGACCTATTCAAGAATATTCTAGAGATGAGCTGGCAAAACTTCTTGCATACGTCCCACAGAGGACTATTCCTGGGTTTATGACAGTTTTTGATATGGTTCTTCTAGGTAGAAGACCATATATGGGTCTTAGACCTTCTAGAAGAGATATAGAGGTGGTGAATAGAACCCTCAAAAAGCTCGACATCTCACATCTTGCTTTAAAACATAGCAATAGGTTAAGTGGTGGAGAGCTCCAAAAAGTAAGTATAGCGAGGGCCTTGGCTCAAGAACCGAAAATCCTTCTAATGGATGAACCAACTAACAATCTTGACTTAAAAAGCCAATTAGATGTCATGGAAATAGCAAAAAATTTTGTGTCATCTGGTGGAACATCAATAATCGTTATGCATGATGTAAACCTAGCTCTTCGTTTTGCTGAGAGATTTATTTTTATGAAAAATGGGGAAATAGTAGCCGATGGGGGTAAAGAGATTCTCAAACCAAGACTCTTTGAAGAAGTTTATGAAGTAAAGGTGGTTATTCACGAAGTCTCTGGTGTCCCAGTGGTTGTTCCACTTCATAAACATTCTCTGCCATAGGAAAGATTTAAAGGGTTGAGATGTGGAACATGCTCTCCATTAATCTTCCGAAGAGATAACTCAAAAACGCTGCTCCCAATCCAGTTGTTACCATCTCTCCTATCTTTTTTCTTATTGAAATTCCTGAAAGTATTGAGATTGCAGTTGCAACAAGAGCTAACGCTGTACCAGCTAATAGGATTGAGAATGGCAATGCCATGAGAGAGGATGAAGCGAGAAAATAAGGAAGTACTGGGAAAGCAACCCCGGTTAGATATGCTAAACCCGTATAAATGGCGGAACGGATTTCATTTTCTTCTCCTCCCTGCACAAGAAGGTTGATGATTGCATTTTCATTTGAAGAGAGTTTTTCCGCGACTTCCATTGCAATATTTTTTGGCATTCCACTTTCGAGCAACTTTGTCATAAGTTCCTCCTTAGCCCTTTCTGGGGAAACTTTGAAAAGAACTTCCAGTCTCTGTCTTACGCTTTCATTTACCTGTCTTTGAGAACGGACTGAAATAAAAGCTCCTATCCCCATAGAAAGGGCTCCAGCAACCCCTACTATTAGCCCGCTTATCCCTACTATCTTGGGATTATAGAGGTAAACTGCTGAAAGTCCTGTAACTGCTCCTAAAAGCTCAACAAGTCCATCGTTCATTCCGAGGACAAAGTCCCTTACGTGCTCAACGTGAAAACGTTTTTTGCTTTCATAGAAAAAGCGCTCATGCTCGAGCTCATCTAGAATTATGCTTGAGACTATCTTTTTTTCTTCATCATTGAGTTTGTATTTTGTAAGAAATTTGAAGTACTTTTGAATGGCAGAGTTCTCACCCATTTCGAGAAGTGAAACCATTGTGCCTGGACCTAGCAATTTTCTGAGAAATTTCACATAGAAAAGCTTAAATCTGCTGATTTTGACCTTTTTTGGTGCAATCTTCCTTCTAACTAGGAAGTCGTACCAGAACTTTGCATGGTTTGACTCTATCTGGGATAATCTTAAAAACTCTTCTTTTAACTTTGGATCCTTCTCTCCTCTGCTGAGGAAAGCATATAATACTGAGTCGCTATATTCGTCCTCATAAAAATTACTTGCTTCTTTTAACATTTCCTCCATTTCAACCCCCAAAAGATATAGAAGAGGTTTGAGTTAATAAAATAAACGGAAGACTCACTCAGCTGGGGCATAGTAGCATCTCTTTGGAGATATGATCTTTCCTTCTTTTTTAAGCTTTTTGATTGCTTCACTAACTTCTTTTTTATCTAGCCCAGCAATTTTAGCTATATCTCCAGGTCTCAGAGGTTTTCCAGCTTCTTTCAAAACTTTGAAAACAATTTCTTCACTCATGTCATTCACCTCTTAAGTTCGGTATTAAACATTAATAAGTTCGAATTTATAAATTTAGCGGGAACGTTAGTGGTAGTACGGTTCTTTATGGTCTTGAAACTTTTACCCTTTAGGAGTGGAGGGGCTCGTAACGTCGAGACTCTAGCCGTAATCCTTATTAATTTACTGAAAGATATTTCATTTGGTGAATTCCATGAGCTCTCCAATAGAGGAGTTTATGAGGGAGGTAGATATAAAAGAG
This sequence comes from Thermococcus sp. EP1, assembly GCF_001317345.1. Classification (NCBI taxonomy): domain Archaea; kingdom Methanobacteriati; phylum Methanobacteriota; class Thermococci; order Thermococcales; family Thermococcaceae; genus Thermococcus; species Thermococcus sp. EP1. The sequence goes on from NZ_JXCG01000007.1 coordinate 56,895, forward strand.
CAGATTAGAGAGAGGTTAAAACGAATTGCGAGTTTATCTCTTAAAGATATTTTAGCCTATGCAATTAGCTGTGAAAAAGAAGCAACAAAATTATACATGTTCCTTTATGAGAACGTTCCTACTCAATATCAGAAGGAGTACTTTAAACAATTTATTGATACAGAACGTTCCCATGATGAAAAGGTTAAAAGAATATTCAAAACGCTGTTCCCAAATGAAGAGCCGAAGATTACAGAATCTGATATATGGAGGAAACTATTTGAAAGGAAACTGAAGACGGTAAAAGATTATCTCGATATTCTTAAAATTGCAATGGAGTCAGAAAAATTAGCAGAAGAGATGTATCTGATATTAGAAAAACATTCTGAGAACTTGGAGTATAAAAGAATATTTATGGGGCTTGCAAACGATGAAAAAGAGCATTATATGTTTGTAGCAAAGGAATATAATTTTTATAGAAAACTTAAAGCGGAGAGCGAGTTAAAGGAACTAATTAGCGAAATTGCTAGGGAGAAGGAAAAAGAAAAAAAGCAGAACACTGAAAAAGAGTCTTATACTCAAATATACTCCCAAACACCATAGCCCTTAAAGTTATGAACTATTGTCTTTGTGGTTGTTAGTTGTTCTACAGAGTAGCCTATTCCTTCTCTCCCAATACCACTATCTTTCATGCCTCCAAAAGGATAATAACCAATTCCATGCCTTGGGTATTCATTTATGAAAACACTTCCGACCTCAAGCTTTCGTGCAACTTTCCTTGCTCTCTTCTCGCATTCGCTAAACACTGAGGCATCTAATCCAAAGCGGGAGGAGTTTGCAATCTCAACAGCTTCATCTTCGTCTTTGACTTTAATGATGAGCGTTAATGGCCCAAAGACATCTTCTTGAAAGGCCCTTAGGTCTTTAACTATCTTTTTATCAGCTTCTAGAAGAATGGGCCATACATAGTTTTCTTTTCTCTTGAATTGGGTTAGTGGTTTTGCCCCTTTTCCAATGGCATCCTTGTAAACTTCTTCAATGTAATCTGCAGCCTTTTCATCAATAAGGGGCCCCATTATGGCATTTTCATCTTCAAGTGGATTTTTTGGTTCTATTTTTTTGAGTTTCTCTATTATTTTGGTCTTGAGCTCGTCATAAATTTCCTCTTGGGCCAGGATAAGTCTTATAGCATCGCACCTCTGTCCGGAGTAGCTTACCATCCCCTTGATTATTTTTTCACTTGCTAATTCTAAATCAGCATCATCCAGGACTATTGCTGGATCTTTCCCACCAAGTTCTAGGTGATATGCCTTTATTCCTCCCGTTTTTATGATATGTTCTCCCACTTCAGTACTTCCTGTGAATGTTATGGCCCTTATGCGTTTGTCTTTTACAACTACATCCATTAGTTTTCCGGGAATCGTTAGGAGGGCAAAGCTTTCTTTTGGAAAACCACTCAATTCAAGAACTCTTATGAAAAGAATTGCCGCTAGTGGATCTATTGAAGCGGGTTTCAGTATCACAGCATTTCCACTAAAGAGTCCAGGTATGATTTTTGTTGCAGATATGAATAGTGGGTAGTTAAATGTGCTTATAGCCAAGATTACTCCATAAGGTTCTCTTTTCACAATTCCTTCACTTTCAAGGGTTTCTTCACTCCAATCTCCGGGAATGTAGTCACCAAGCATACGCCTTGATTCAAAGGTCGTTTTTTCCAGTCTCTCAATGGTAGCTTTTGTCTCACCAACGGCGTTTGCTTTTGGTTTTCCAGCATTTATAATGAGAACATTTACAAAGTCATCAAAGGCTTCTCTCATAAGTTGAGCTGTTTTCAAAAAGCTTTCTATCCTCTTTTCTCCAGGGTAGCTCCTTATTTCCTCACGGCCTTTGTCATAGACCTTTTCGATAATCCTTTCAACTTGATCCTTGCTGAGCTTTGAAACTCTTGCTATTACTTTTCCATTTATTGGGCTTTTAACTTCATAAAAGTCCTCTCCAAAACTCCATTCTCCGGCTGTGTAAGTTTTGAACTCAGGAACGCCGTCTTTGCCAATTTGGTATATGGCATCAAAAATCCTATGTTGAACGAGCTTATCCATTTATGGTCACCATTATGTAATTATGTACAGAACTATATAAGGCTTTATTTGATCAAACTGCAAAGTTTTATCTGAGTGGATCTTTCAAAATACTCAATTTTATTCCGAAAATGTTAATAACTTTGGAGGTAATCTAGACATGGTGGTCTTTAATGGAGATAACGGATAGGGAAGTTTTTGCGATTGCTGTAAATGCAGAAATAAAAGCGAAAGAAACGTATGAGAAAATGGCATCTCTTGTAAAGAGTGACATAATAAGGGATGAACTTCTTTTCTTGGCAAAAGAGGAGGATAAACATAGAGAGATAATAGAAAAAATGGTCGAGAAATTTAAGGAAAGTGGAGAGGAAGGTAAGAAAATTGAGATTGAGGTCATGAGTGAGTTCAAGGTCATTGCAGAGAAAATGGCTGAGGCTATTAAAAAGCCGGAGATAAACCTAGATGAGGTTTACGAAATAGCCATGCGGGCTGAACTTGTGAGTGAAAAGCTTTACAATGAACTCGCTAGTTATGCAGCTAATGAAAGAACGAGGGTCATTTTGAACATGCTTGCTGACATGGAGAGGCATCACTTTAACATTATCAAAAAACATTATGAGTATCTCATGCGGTACCCTGATGTGTACAAAGAAGAGCTCTACGATCAGCTTATGAAGGATATAAACTTCAACTTTTGATTTTTCTCATGAAAACCTTATCCTTTAGAGAGAACGGTTTATATCTAATTTGGGATAAAGTTTATCAAATTAGAGAACGTAGTTATTTTGAGGGACGTCAATGCCGGAGGTTAAACATATAAAGATTGGGGAGGATAAATTTAAAATTACAGAAGAGGAAATTGCCAGAAGAGAGCTTAAGGTGACAAAGATAGGTGATGAGGTTATTCAAGTACAAGAAGAGGTTCACGGCATAATAGCAGTAGTCGGGGCAGTTAGTAGTGTAAACATAAAGAAAAATGAACTTAAGGAACTTATTAAAGTAGCAAAAGAGGAATTTGGGTGGACTGATATCTGTTGAATCTTTTATTTTTAATTAAAGTAGTATCATCTAGAGTGATATATTTTACAGTAGTAAAATTTTATAAACTCGAAAATGAACGTATTAGTGGTGATGAGATATGGCGATTGGTGAAAAAATAACCATTAGTGTGATAAAAGCAGACATCGGGGGATGGCCAGGCCACTGCAAGGTTCATCCAGCCCTTATAGAGAAGGCTAACGAACTTTTGAAACAAGCAAAAGAAGAAGGCATGGTACTCGATTTCTATGCGACTTATTGTGGAGACGATCTTCAGCTTATTATGACACATAACCATGGAGTGGATAATGAGAAAATCCATAGCTTGGCTTGGCATATCTTTAAGGAAGCTACAGAGATAGCTAAGGAACTTGGCCTTTATGGTGCTGGGCAGGATCTACTTAAGGACGCATTTAGTGGGAACATCAGAGGAATGGGTCCTGGAGTAGCTGAAATGGAGATCACCCTAAGAAAGAGTGAGCCGATAGTCACATTCCATATGGACAAAACTGAACCTGGAGCATTCAATTTACCAATCTTCAGGATGTTTGGGGATCCTTTCAACACAGCAGGTCTTGTTATTGATCCTAACATGCACATGGGCTTTAGGTTTGAGGTTTGGGATATCAAAGAACATAAAAAAGTTATACTCAATTCACCCGAGGAGCTGTATGATATCTTAGCATTAATTGGTGCAAAATCAAGATATGTTATAAAGCGTGTTTATCCAAAGAAGGGTCACAAACTTCCAGAAGATGAGCCGGTTGCAGTTATAAGCACTGAGAAGCTTTATGAAATTGCGGGGGAATACGTAGGAAAAGATGACCCAGTGGCAATAGTTAGAGCCCAAAGTGGTCTACCAGCTCTTGGAGAAGTTTTGGAGCCGTTTGCATTCCCACATCTCGTAAGTGGTTGGATGAGAGGAAGCCACAACGGTCCAATAATGCCTGTTCCTCTCAAGTATGCAACTCCATCAAGATTTGATGGGCCTCCAAGAGTGGTGGCTTTAGGATGGCAGATCAACAAAGATGGTAAGTTAATAGGGCCTGTTGATCTGTTTGAAGACGTGGCCTTTGAACATGCAAGGAACAAGGCTTTAGAAGTTGCTGATTACATAAGAAGACATGGGCCGTTTGAGCCACACCGTCTCCCACTTGAGGATATGGAATACACAACCCTACCTAGTGTTCTAGAAAAGCTTAGGGATAGATTTGAGCCAGTGTGAAATTCTTTCTTCCTTTTTTAAGAAATCTCCTTTTTTGAATAAGTAGTTTGCACTCTTTTCACCCTAAAGGACGAAGCTTGAGAGAAAGTCACATTTCTGTACCCAAAAATCTTAAATAATTTGCCCTTTTACATAACACTCAGAGTGGTATGGAGGGGGTTAGCATGGAATTTTCAGTCCTTAAGATCAACCTAGACGGAAAAAATGTAGAAATTGAAAAGTTCGAGCGAGAGGATGTTTATGGTATCATTGATTACGCACTATATCTTCATGATGAGGTTTATAGAACTTATGAACTCGATGATCCATACGACCCTAATAACGTCATGGTCTTTGGAAAGGGCCCATTCGCTGGATCTATTCTTCCTGGTACTCATAGACTAGTTTTCGTTTATAAATCGCCTCTCTATGGGGGTTTATTTCCATCTACAATGGGTGGAGCTGCTTATCAGTTCCAAAAAGTAGGAATTGATTTTGTAGTTATTGAAGGAAAGGGAGAAAAGCCTACAGTAATACTCCTCACCAATGATGGGGAAAGATTGGGAGTTGAGTTTCATGAAATAGAACTTGAGAAACTCATTGAAATTTGGAGAGGTTACAAAGAAGAAGAGGGGGTTTATGCATTCACTCAATATTTAATTGATAACTTTGCGGATAAGTTTAATGGAATGGAATATAGAATCGCCTGTGTTGGACCTGCTTCTCTAAATAGCAATATGGGGGCTGTGTTTTCTCAAACTCTCAGAAAAGGGGAAAGAGTCGTAGGTAGTGATGATTGGGCAGCTAGAGGAGGCACAGGCAGTGTTTTAATGAGGGCTCATAATGTAGTTGCTATAATCTTTGGAGGAAAAGCTAAGAAAAAGTTTCCAAAGGAAGATATAGGGAGTATAAAAGTCACAAAACAAATAGTTGAGGGCGTGCATAAAAAACCCATGAATGAAGTTATATCAGAGAAAACAGTCAAGTACAAGTATAATCCAAAACTTAAGACTGGTGGGACTTTTGGAGGGAACTATCCAGCAGAGGGAGATTTTGTCCCCATTTTAAACTGGCAGATGCCGTATATCCCAAAAGAGGATCGTATTAAGATACATGAGAATATTATGAAGTACTATTGGGAACCATTTAACAAAGAGGCTATTGAAACTAAAAACTGGACCAATTGTGGAGAACCATGTCCTGTAGTATGTAAGAAGTTTAGAAAAGGCCATCATGTAGAATATGAGCCTTACGAAGCCAATGGTCCACTAAGCGGGAGTATAGCTATTTATGCAAGTGATATAAGTGTTCACGCGGTTGATGCTATGGGATTTGATGCTATAAGCTTTGGAGGTACTGCGGCTTGGGTCTTGGAGCTTGTTTACAAAGGCTTGTTACAGCCTGAAGAGGTTGGATTGAGTGATAAGCCAGATTTTGACAAGGAGTCCTTATTGCTAAAACCAGTTGAAGTTAGTGAAAAGAATGCAAAGCTTGTAGCAGAGCTGGCTCATAGAGTGGCTTTTGCTGAGACAGAGGTGGCAAAGATAATTGGAGAAGGAATAAGAAGAGCGGGCGAAGTGTTTGATGAAAGGTTCAAAGACCGACTTAGCTATGGAGAGAGCTTTAAGGACTATGGGGTTTATACTCCACTTGGATCTAATGGAGAAATTGTGCCAACCATGTACTGGGCCATAGGAAACTACATACCACTGCCAATTCAAGGTAGATACTGGACGTTTTATCAATTTGGAGTTTTCCTTGAACCCGAGGAACTGGCAAATAAAATTGTGGCAAGTGCTCTTTATGAATACTGGTATGACAATATAGGCTGGTGTAGATTCCATCGTGGTTGGGCAAAGCCAATATTAAAAGCCCTCTTTATGGAAGCTTATGGAAAAAATGTCGAAATGGAGGAGCATGCTAAGAAAATGATACGAAAGCTCATAAACTTTGCAAAGAAGGCTGGATATGAACCGGTTTTCTGGGATTCAATGAGGGTTATAGACTTGATCGCAAAGGGCGCAGAGGAGTTTGGAAACGAAAGATGGGCCGAACGCTTCAAGAAAGAGAAAGTCGCAACAGCAAAGGAGTATCTAAGAAGAGTTCTTGGGGAATACAGCAGACTCTTAAGTGTTGATTGGGTGATTTAATTTTTTAATTATCTGATTTAGAATTTAAGAGGTGGTTGTAGATGTTGAAGGAACCAATTATTGCCATAAATTTTAAGACTTATATTGAGGCCACGGGAGAGAGGGCATTAAAAATAGCTAAGGCAGCTGAGAAAGTTTACAAAGAAACTGGAATAACAATCGTAGTTGCCCCCCAATTGGCTGATCTATATAGGATTGCTCAAGAGGTTGAGATCCCTGTTTTTGCCCAACATATAGATCCTGTGAAACCAGGCAGTCATACTGGGCATGTTTTACCGGAATCTATTAAAGAAGCTGGAGCTGTTGGAACTCTGTTGAACCATTCAGAGAATAGAATGATCTTAGCAGATCTTGAAGCAGCAATAAGAAGAGCTGAAGAAGTTGGTCTTCTCACAATGGTGTGTAGCAATAATCCAAAGGTTTCTGCAGCAGTTGCAGCTTTAAGCCCCCATTACGTTGCAGTAGAGCCTCCTGAACTTATAGGAACTGGAATTCCAGTAAGTAAAGCTAAGCCTGAAGTTATTACTGACACTGTAGAGCTTGTGAAAAAAGTTAATCCTAATGTTAAGGTTCTAACGGGGGCAGGAATTTCAACAGGAGAAGATGTAAAGAAAGCTTTGGAACTTGGAACAGTTGGAGTTCTTCTAGCTAGTGGGGTCACAAAGGCTAAAGATCCAGAAAGAGCAATAAGAGACTTAGTTTCGTTAATAATTTAGCCTTTAAGGATCATTAAATCTGCTTCGATATCCTCAAGGGAGGCATTCCATCCTCCAATTACATATCTTTCCCCATTTTCTGTTTCAATAGTGATATTTGAGATAACTTTTCCTTCGCTTTCAAAGAAATCTACTATTCTTCCAGTTAGTTCAACTGGTTTTCTACTTTTTACGAATTTTCCGACTATCTTGATTTCCTTACCAAGGAGATTATATTCTCTTATATCCTCTACGACGGAACGGATATGTATGTAGCTTTTTGGGAATTTTACCTTCCCCCGTTTTTTGTAAATTGGATTTCCAGTGGGCCAAAGGGCATGGTAAAAATACCTGTCTAACATAAAAAGGAGATTTTTATCTCTTATTATCAGGGCATATCCCTTTATGGTCTGCACTTTTGATTTGAAGGCTTCTGGGGGAGCGTAAATACCAAGGTTCTTGTCTTGTATCACAATTATTGGATCTTCGACTTCTCTGCTTCTTATTTTATCAGCTACTTTGGGGATTTGACCTGTGCCGTAAACAAAAAGATCGATTGTGGCTTCTCTACTTTTTGTCTTTAGCATGGTAGCTATTTTTTTTACTAACAAACTGGGGATAGCTAGGGAAAGATGGTATTTCGTATTTGTTATTGCTTCCTTTATGTAATTTTCTAATGTTGTTTTGTTTTTTACAACGACAACTTCTCTATGGCTTTCATAGGGAGTATACATTGCTTTAAGCTCTTTTTTTGCCATCTCTACTTTTTTTAGGTAGTTTTGCTCCATAGCCCCGAGGACCTCTTCTGGATCAATGGGAACCACTTTTTTCGGGCGTTCGCTTGTAATTGCGACAAATCCTTTACTCATAAGACTTCTCACAATATCGTATATTCGAGGTTGAGGGACTTTGGAGAGGGAGGCGAGCTCGCCTGCTGTGAGAGGCCCCTGTTTGATTAGAGTAATGTAGGCATTTACCTCGTATTTGTTAAGTCCCAGCTCTTTTAATAGTGCTTTGAGCTCGCCTTCCTCCATCTCAACGTCCCTCAAATTATGGCTTTTTCAGTATTTTTATCAAACACATGAATGTTTTCTAAATCAATTACTATTTTAACTTTGCTACCAATCTCTAATGGTATATGGCCAGGAAGTTTTACTTTTATAAGACTCCCTTCTCCTATGTTGGCATGAACTATGGTGTCAGTTCCTAATGCCTCAACAAAGTCTACAAGACCTTCTATTGTAGTGATCTTTTTAACATGTTCAAGGGTTGAAACACCTTCAACTGTCATGTGCTCGGGCCTTATTCCAAAGAGAACGGTTTTGTCGATATAATCTTTAAGAAGTTCTCTAAAGTCCTCAGAAAGAGATATTTCAAATCCTTCTCCTTCAAGGACGAGGTTTTTATCCTTTTCCTTGATACTTACTTCAAGTAGATTCATTTCTGGGGCTCCTATAAAAGTACCCACAAACACTGAGTTTGGTTTCAGATAGACTTCTGTTGGAGGCCCTACTTGTAAAATCTTGCCTTGATTCATTACTGCTATCCTGTCTCCCATTGTCATTGCCTCTACCTGGTCATGAGTGACGTATATTGTTGTTACCTTGAGTTTTGTTTGGAGTTTTTTAATTTCAGCTCTCATGGCAACTCTAAGCTTTGCGTCTAAATTTGAGAGGGGCTCATCCATTAGTAAAACGGCTGGCTCAACCACTATTGCTCTAGCAACAGCTACCCTCTGTCTCTGTCCACCACTAAGCTGGGCTGGGTACCTATCGAGAAGAGTTTCTATTTGGAGTAGCTCTGCGACCCATTTTACTTTCTTATCTATCTCTGCTTTGGGGTATTTCTTGATTTTTAATGGGAATGCTATGTTGTCATAAACTGTCATATGGGGCCATACTGCATAACTCTGAAAAACCATAGAGATGTTCCTATCTTTTGGAGAGAAATAAGTCACATCCTTGTCCCCAAACCATATTTTGCCACCAGTTGGGATTTCCAGACCAGCTATCATTCTAAGTGTCGTAGTTTTCCCACATCCACTTGGGCCAAGGAGTACAAGGAATTCTCCATCTTTTATAGTTAGATCAATACCATCCACTGCTTTAACCTTCCCGTTATCAAAATATTTCTTGAGATTTTCAAGCCTAACTTCCACCATCTTTCACACCTCATTTGAGTGTTATACCCCACATGGTGACCAAGTACTTTCTTGCAAAGAATATGAATGTGATGGCTGGGAGTATCATGATGAATGCAGCTGCGAACTTGTAATAATCTGGTGCTGCTCCTCCACTTGCTCCAGCCATTATGGATAATATCTGTGCTGGGAGAGTTCTCTGGGATAGTGTTAAGATTGAAGCTACAAATACTTCATTCCAAGACATAACAAAGGTAAACATTGCTGCAGCTGCCAGTCCTGGTAAAGCTAAGGGTAAAGTAATCTTGAAAAATGAGCCCAGTCTTGTTAGCCCAAATACCATAGCGGCCTCTTCAAGTTCTTTTGATACTCCAGCAAAGATGCTTGAGGTTATCAATACTACAAATGGGAGTGCCATTGCTGTATGAGCTAGGGCTACTCCAAATAGTGTATCGATAAGGTTAAGTCGTATGTATAAAATCACCAGAGGGATTGCCATTACAGGAATTGGGAACATCCTTAGAGCTACTATTGAGAGCTTTATTGTATCTTTTCCTGGAAAGATGAACTTTGCAACCGCATATCCAGCGGGAATCCCAAGGATAAAGCTTATAGCGATTGTCATAACTGCCACAATAACGCTATTTTTTATACCATCTAGCGCTCCTAGGGTTATAAGGAGGGTTTTGACATATTTAACTGTGAAGGTTGTTGGGAGTATCTTTTCGGGATTGTAGTAATCTTCTTTAATGGAAAATCCGTAGAGAGTCGAGATTATTATTGGAATGATTATCCATGCCACTACTGTGAAAATAAATGTGTAAAATGCTATTTTTTTGAGCATAAACTTGGTTTCCTCGTTCATCTTTTCACCTCCAAGTATTCAGCTTTCATGAACTTAATATAGAGTGCTCCAAGGAGAATTGACAGCCCGGCAATTACTAGAGCATAGATTGATGCCACATCATACTCTTTGAGCTCTGTTAGCCTATAAAACCCTTCTCCGGCTAGTATAGGAATATCTCTTCCTGCGAGTATCCATACAATACCAAATATTTGCATTGCAAAAAGTGTTCTGATTATTAAAGCACTTTGAATGCTTGGTTTTAGGAGGGGTATCACTATCTTCTTTAACCGTGTCCAATAATCTGCTCCAAATACTTCTGCTGCTTCTATGTACTCTTGGCTTATCATTTGAAGTCCGGCAAAGATTATAACAAAGACTATTGAAGTTGCTCTCCAGAGTTCAGCTAAAACAATAGCTAGAAACTCCATATGTCTGTATTGATAACCGAAAAAATATATAGGGTTGTTGATAATGCCAATATTTAGGAGAAGTTTGTTTAAAAACCCGCTTGGAGAGAGCATGGAATACCATATCAAACCGGCGGCAACATCACTTATAGTAAGAGGAATTGTGAGAGCGTAAATTGTAAAATCCTTACCTTTAAACACTCTATTAACACCTAAAGCTAAAATTAAGGCCAATCCAACTTGGCTTGGGACAATCACACCCGCAAGAGCAATAGTATATTTTAGGGCCTCCCAGAAGTAGGGATCGGCAAAAGTTTTTCTAACAGTTGCGAGAGAAAGTTGTCCGTTTTGGGTAAACGCAATATACAAGGCTTGAACAAGAGGATACCCTACAAAAAACAATAGGTATGCAAATGCCGGTAAAACTAAAAAATAAGGAAGGTAAGATGATTTTATCTTCATGGCACCTCCCTCATGGTATTTCTTGTCCCATTTCCTCGAAGAGCTTGCGAACTTGTGGACCAAGTTCCTTGACGACCGCTTCTGGGTCTTCGCCTTTAAGCACTATCCTTTCAAAGGCGGTTCTATAGGCGTTTGTGAACTGTCCTCCTTTTTCACCGAGGTTAGGTATCATAGCCACAACGGCATCGGGTGTGGCTGATTGTGCTGCAACACCCTCTGCGAGGATCTTAAGGGGCCCTGATGGGATCGCTCCAGTGGCTTCTTGGACTGTTGGGAAGAATCCAACGTTCTCGAGGATCTTCACCTGGGTCTCTGGTTTTGTGAGGTAATCAATAAGTTTCCAAGCTTCCTCAGCATTTGGTGCACCTTTTGGAATTGCTAACCCAGCGACTACAAGGATGAATCCTCTTCCTTTTGGTCCTCTTGGAACTGGAACCACTACAAATTGGTCTGGATTAGTCTCGATTGCGTTCTTAATTCTTGCAGTGTGGTCCCATGCAATTAAAACTTCTCCTCTAAGGAGTGGTTCACCCATGGCGTCCCATGTGGTGCTTGCTGGGTTGACGTATTGCCAAAGATCTCTGAGATACTTCCACATTTCCACAGCCTCTGGACTGTCAAAGTTCTTTGCTTGGTATCCAGTAAAGCTTGGATAGATATATCCATGAAGGAATCTGTGTAGGAGTCCTTTTGGTCCAGCAGGGAATCCAAGCTGTGGTTGTCCTGTAGCTTCTTTTAGGTTCTTAGCCCACTCAAGAAGAGCATCATATGTCCATTTCTCGGTTCCTTTCATTACATCCTCCTGGGTAAGGCCGTCTGGGAGGTATTCAAAAGCCTTTTTGTTAACAACCATGACATAGGTAGCGCTCATCCATGGTATGTAAACCTTCTTTCCTCCAATTGTTGCGTATTTCTCAAAGGTGCTTATGAAGGTTCTTCCTTCAAGGGTTTTTCCACTTAGATCTTCAAGCCAACCCTTTGATGCAAAGAAGTCGAGTCCACCGTGGAGATCGGCGATAAGATTAATTGTGACTTCTCCAGTCTGTTCTTCAGCCTCAAGTCTTGTGGCCATATCGGAATAACTTATGGGTATAAAGTTTACCTCAATTCCAGTTTGATCTTTAAATTCTGTGAGCAACTGCTCTTGCACAAAAGCTCTCTCTTCTGGGGGGTTCAGTTGTGTTGAAAGCCAAGTCAATGTAACTTGCTCAGTAGTAGTTGGTGTAGTGGTCTTTTCTCCCCCAATGCACCCACTTACTATTGCTCCCAAAAGAACTAAAATTAAAACTCCTCCAAAACTCATCTTTCGGCTCATGGCCTATCACCTCTGAAGTGTTCACCATATTGTTGCTAACTCAAAATATATAAATCTTATGATATAAACCACTTTTTGTAGTTGCATCTAAAAAAGTTTGAATAGAGAAGTTACAATTTAATTGTTTTGCCGGTTCTTGATGATTCATATGCTGCTAAAACTATTTCTAAGTTTTTCTTGGCCATTTCTCCCGTTATAGGGGGCTCCTTATCCTTTATTATGGATTCCAAAAAGGAGTCCACAATGGTGTTAACATCTGCTCTTTCCCAGTAAATTTTCTCTGCCCTGTCTTGGTAGACTGTAAAATCTGGATAGGCGGTTCTAATATCTAGAAATCCTTCCTTTCCTAAGATATAATACTTAATTTCCAAGCCATAAGAATACCCTCTGGGGTTGCCCCACCCAGCGTTGAGAACTGAAATAACTCCATTCTTGAATTCCAGGACTACAGTACCTATATCGTCCACAGGGAAACCATATATTTTTGAACCTATCTCAGCATATACTCTTTTTGGCTCACTTTTTGTGAGCCATAGCAGGGAGTCTATCCCATGGGGTGCAGTGTCCATAAAGCCCCCGCCACCTGCTTTATTTACATCTAAGAACCAGCTCATATCGAGTCCTTCTAAGAATGTTGGTGGTTTAACGTATTCTGAAATTGCATATATGTATTCAAGATCACCGATTTCACCTGCCTCTATCATGTTTTTGGCTTTTCTAAGAGGAATTGTAAATCTCGGGTTGAAAGGTACCATTAGCTTTACACCCGCTTTTTTCGTTGCTTTAATGATATCGTCGGCATCTTTCAAGGTCAAAGCAATGGGTTTTTCAAGAAGTATGTGTTTGCCTTCTTCTGCAGCCTTTATGGCAATTTCTTTGTGCCTGTAGGTCTCAATTGCTATATAAACTGCGTCAACTTTCTTATCTCTTAGGAGCTGTTCATGGCTTGAGTAGAACTTTGCCTTGAGCTTCTCTGATTCAGCTTTTGCTACATCACTGTTCGAGCCATCTCCAGAAATTGCATAAAGTCTTGACTTGGGATTAGAGGCAAATGTAGTTCCATATCTCAATGCATGGGGGTGAGCATAACTAATTATTCCGACATTTATCATTCTACCACCCCCTTAAACTCTAGGGAGTCTCCTTTTTTTGCGGATTCTATTGCAGTTTCTGCCATTTGAAGTGCTATTAATGCATCATTTGCTGTTATCACAGGTTCTTCTTGACCTAATATTACTCTAAAGAAATGCCTTAATTCTGTTTCAAATGCCTCCGGAAAGGCTGAAAGTAATGGTGAGAAGCGTGGCATTTCAAAGTGGCTTTTTACAACCCCTACTACAGGGGTGTCTAAAGGAGTATACCTTATCCTTCCGTTTTTTCCTAATACGTCTAGGTGGTGGTAGAAAACTCCATATCGAGCTGGATAAGAATATGCCCAGCTTACTTCTGCCAGTCCAGTTTTATTCCCTTCGAATTGTATCATCATCAGGAAGTGATCATACGTATTGTTTACTTTAGCTTCTTTCCTTATGGCTTTTCCAATTCCAAGAATCTTGATGGGTTCACTTTCAAAATACCAGCGGAGGAAATCTGTAACATGGACTCCTAAATCTATTGCCACTCCTCCACCTTTATTGGGTTTCCAGTACCATGCAGTCTCAGGAAAAGGTAACCTCTGAACCTCTGCTTTCCTTATTTGCATTGGAAGGACATTCCTTTTTTTAATGACTTCTTTTATTTGTATCCATCGTTTGTCGAAGCGTCTTGTATGTCCAACTAAAAGATGTAGGCCTTCTTTTTCAGCAGTTTTAACCATCTTTTCTGCCTGTTTGCTTGTAAGAGCAATTGGTTTTTCGACAATAACATGTTTTCCGCTTTTTAATGCTTTTATAGCCAATTCGGCATGAGTATAAGTTGGGGTCAATATTTCAACTACATCCAGATCCAGGTCAAGAAACTCGTCTAGATTAGTATAAAACTTTGTGTTAAACTCTTTTGCAGCCTCTTTGGCTTTTTTTCCTTTGATATCCATGCATGCGGTTACTTTTATCTCTTTCAGATTTTTTAATGCATTTTTGTGAGCCAAGTTAAAAATGTTCCCACATCCTATTATCCCAACTTTCAACTTTCCCATGGGGGCCCCTCATACTCATTACATACCAAAAGATATTTAAGCATTTTTCATTTTAAACCACTGTAAATGGTTGTATTTTGGTGATGAAATATGAAGGTCATCGTAGGAATCCCAAGTTATAACAACGCCGACACGATCCAATATGTAGTTAAACAGGCCGCGGAAGGGTTAAAAAAGTACTTTGGTGGGGGCTTGATTGTCAATTCGGATGGTGGCAGCACTGATGGAACCAGAGAAGTTGTTATGAAAACTAGGGTTCCTGAGGGCGTGGAGGTAAGAAGTACTATTTATAAGTGGCCAATTCCCGGAAAAGGTAGTGCGATGAAGGAAGTACTTGAAATAGCAAAGGATGAGGGAGCAGATGCTATAGTATTTGTAGATAGTGATTTAAGGAGTATTACTCCAGAGTGGATTTATAAATTTGCTAAACCTCTGGAGGAGGGTTATCATTTTGTTGCTCCCCTTTATTTAAGGCATAAGTACGATGGGACAATCACAAACAATATAGCTTACCCAATGACAGCATCTCTCTACGGTTATAACGTTAGGCAACCAATAGGAGGAGACTTTGGAATCAGTGCGGAGATTATCGATGTTTATCTCAAAGATGAAGAAGTTTGGAAGAGGGATGTAGCAAGATTTGGAGTGGATATATTCTTAACAACTACCGCAATAGCAGAGGGATTTAGAATAATCCAAACTGCTCTGGGTGTTAAGATACATGATCCTAAAGATCCGGCAGCCTCTCTAGGCCCAATGTTTAACCAAGTTGTTGGAACACTTTTCATGTTGATGCAGAAGTATGAAGAGAAGTGGAAAAACGTAAAAGAGCTAAAGGAAGTCCCAGTTTTTAGTAAAATGGAGATTGTAGAGCCAGAACATGTTAATGTTACACTTGAACTGCTAGAAAAGAAATCAAGAGAACTTTTCGTGGAGAATGAGGAAATTCTAAAGAAGGCCCTTTCAGAGGAAACATTTAAAGAAGTTAAAAAGGCGTTAGAAACCTTTGATTTTGATGATGTTCTCTGGAGCCATGTTCTTTTTGATGGAGCAATAGCCTATAAGAATGGCATTCTACAAAATGTGGAGCCTTTAATGCCGCTGTATTTTGCTAAAACTGCAGATTTCGTTAAGAAGACCAAAGACATGACAACGGAAGAAGCAGAAAAGCTTGTATTGAAGAGAGCAGAAATCTTCCTAAGAGAAAAGGACTATCTCCTAGAAAGATGGCAATAAGGCCTTCATATTTTCATAAAGTCCGCTCTTCTTTAACACTTTTTCAACTTTCCACCTAGGAGTTCTCATTATGCTCATCTCGTAGAATCCTTCGAGATTTCCCCAGAACTTTTTTGCAGCCATTGTAAGATAAATAACTTCCTTTGGCTTTAATTTTCGTTTTAAGTCTATGCATAGTATATTAATCGCTCTTTCCAGTTTTTTGAAAGTCTGGTCCTCTTCAAGAATTGCTAACATAAAATCCTCAACAGCAGGTTTTTGCCACTCCACACATGGTCCAAGGTCTATTTTTGCCCCGATTAAGAGGGGGATTATTGATGTTTTCTCAACTTTAAAGCCTTCTTGAGTGGCTTCATAGCCAAAAGTAGAAAGTTTTCCTTTTATTGATTCCAACACTGCTTTTTCACTTTCGTCTATATCTATTGCTACTCCTATTTTTTCCACATGGAAATTGAAAACATCCATTGCTCTGAGAAAGTTTCCTAAATTTCTGATTACGCCAGCGTTGCCTTCACTTGGGATGATTGCTAGATAACTGTTTTCTTTCTTAATGAGTTCATAGTTATCTCTTTCAAAGAGTTTTTCAATAAACTTAAGATTTTCTGGGACTTTTTGGCTTTCTCGGAATCCAAAAACCTTTTTGTAGCTTGCTTTGAAGAATTTTGAATCAGTTTTACCCTCGCACAAGAGAATACTTACTAGTTCATTTTCTTTTATTTCCCCTCCTCTCAAGTCGAAGTCTAGGTATTTCCTCAATTGGTAAGCTATTTTAAAGTTGAGGGCCTTTTCACTGTTGGAGTATATTAGAATGTGTTCTTCTCCTCTAAACTTTCTTAGAATGAGGTCAATAAGTTCCAAGCTTGCGGTTACTATTATTTCATCTCCTTTAAGACTTGCAACAAAGGCTTGGAGGGCGTCTCTATTTTTTCCGTATTCAGGAAAGAGTATTTTTTCAGAGTTTTTCTCTCTTAGAATGTTTTCATACTTGTTTCCAGTTATTATTATCATTCACTTCACCATACATGCTCCAAATTCTCACGCTCAGCTATTTGGGGTCAATCATCCTTTCAGCATTGGATTCATTCATCATCGCTTTATGTGAATTAGTGGTACTCATATAAATCTTTTTATCCTTCTAGCAGAATAAAAACAATGGCGAGTTTGAATGGAGGGAATAGCATTCTTATTGCTTGCACTTTTTGGAGGGTTTGTGGGGTCTTTGATGAGCGGTGGGAGTTTAATCACGTTGTTTATTCTTACTCTTTTAGAGGTGCCTACTAAAATGGCTGTGGGGACATTAAAAATGGTGATAGCTATCTTAACTCTTGTTTCTTCGATAATTTATCTTAAGAATGGAGTATTAAAAAATATGAGGCCTGTTTATATATTGACATTCTCTTCCATTTTGGGCTCTTATTTAGGAAGTTTCTTTTTGCTTGCTATCCCAGAAAAACCTGCTAAGATCGTTGTAGCAGGATTTCTCCTGATTGGTGCGTATTTTACTTTAAGTGGAGAGGAGGAGAAAGCTCCAAGACTTAAGGGCAATCTGTGGCAGGCAGTAGTGGGATTAACAATTGGGTTTTATATTGGGGTCTTGGGAATAGCATCCACCCTTATACTAATTTCTGCAATTCACTTGTTTCTCTCTCTGGATATGCTAGAGGCAAATGCTGTCGCTAAGATTATCATTTTCACCAATAATTTCATTGCGTTTTTGAATTATGCTTCCCAAGACAGTGTTAATTATTCCTTTGGTATTCTGTTAGCTTTTCCCATCATTATAGGGTCATGGATTGGCGCTAAAACTGCAATAAAAATCGGCCCAAAGAAGCTTAAAGTAGTATTTTTCATAACGGTTTTATTAACTGTTTTTAAGATTTTAGAAGAATTACTATCGTTTTAGAAATAGTAAAGGAAATAAAAGGGTTGATGGCTTATTTTAGCCCCTCTGATTGGACCTCTATGGGGGTATTTATCGACTGATTTTAACCATTAAAACCATTTTAAGAGAGTATTTAAATCTTCCGAATTCCATTTCGATAAATTTATAAACGCTACGATTTATAATTCAACCATGCTTGGAGGGTACAACAGAGACGCAAAGCTCCTAATAGCTGCTAATGCAGCAGGGCAATTGTTTCTTCAATTCTCGATTTTTATAATGCCCTTTTATCTCAGCGTTTTGGGATATGGGATGGATCAGATGGGAATCTTCTTCTCAATTCAGACTTTTGTTGGTGGGGTCTTCTTTTTGTTTGCTGGCCAAGTGTCTCTAAAATTGGGATATAAGAAGACCCTGATCCTTGGAGCATTTCTGGGCCTTTTGGGAAGGATACTCCAAGTTTTGGCTATTAATTTCTACGTTCTCGCATTAGGCTTTTTCTTGGTTGGTGCTAATATGGGGATAAGGCAACCCAATTTCTATGCTTTATTAAGTGAAGAGGTAGGGGAAAAACTTAGACATCATGCATTTTCAATAAGTTTTGGCATTGGGACGATCTTGAATGCAGTGGGAGTTCTTATTGCGGGCTTTGCTCCCAATTTTCTTATAGAAACTTTTGGCATAACTTCGGAACTCGCATATAGGCTTGTTATAGCACTGGCATTGCTTCAATTTGCTCTTGTAATTCCAGTTCTTATGATAATTAGCGATGTTCCAGTAAAAAATCCACGTATAAATTGGAGAAAAGAACTTGTAGTAAAAATTCTCAAATTCTCACTCCCTTCGGCTATGATTGGTTTAGGTGCAGGGATAACAATCCCTTATATGAGTCTCTATTTTAATCTTCGTTTTGGGCAAACACTGGCCGTTATAAGTGGAGTCTTCTTTGCTCAGCAACTTGTTATGGGTTTTGGTTCATTTGTTCTTCCAAAACTTGTGGATAGGATTGGGCCAGTAAAAACAATCGCAGTTTTTCAAAGTATTGCAGCCTTCCTATTTGGTGTCTTCCCATCGATAGATCTTTTCTTGCTCGCTGCCGCTATCTATATTATAAGATCAATTCTAATGAACATAGTCTGGCCAATAAATGATGCTTTTATGATGGGTTTCTTCACAACAGAGGAAAAAGCAACAGCTGCAGGTATTAGACGGGCATTTTCAACATTTATGAGAGGATTAGGGAACTACATTGGAGGTATTCTTTTCTCCCTCTCTCTAAGTTATCCTTTCTATACAACGGCAACTCTTTACGTTACTGCTACTCTGATTTTTTATCTCTTCTTTGCTAGATATAACAAAGTTTAAGCGTTTCGATAGATTTATAAACGGATAAATAGGAGCAATCATGATGTCGATTCAGAACTATCGTGGTTTTAGCAGAGATGCAAAACTTGTCATAGTTTATTCCTTTATGGGCTGGTTAGGTGGAAATATAGCGTGGTTTATACTTCCTTTTTATTACTCCTCCCTTGGAATGAACTTTTCTAAAATTGGTGTTCTCTTTTCCATTTCAACAATATTCCAAGCCTCCTTGCTTTTAGCTTCGGGACAAATAAGCGTTAAGTTAGGGTATAGAAGGACAATTTTAGTAGCAGTGGGCCTATTTTTTATTGGTAGGCTCCTCCAGGTTTTTGTGCCCCAATTTTGGGCTTTTGCCCTAGCGTCAGCAATATTTGGTATTGGCATGGCATTAGAAGGGCCTGCATTAATGTCTCTCTTGAGTGAAGAGGTAAGTGAGGAGAAAAGACATTATCTTTTTAGTTTAAATGCTGCGTTGGGAACAATTGGGGCAGCATTAGGTATGTATCTGGGTGGCTTGTTACCAAAGCTCCTAGATGGTCCGAACCCTTATAAGATGACTCTTTTATTCGTTGCTTTATTAATCCCAATCCAAGGAATCTTTATTTTCCTTGTTTCACCAGTTTTGGGAAGAGAGGAAAAGAGACTTAAGCTCGAGAGAGAACTTATGGTCAAGATTCTTAAATTCTCCCTTCCATCGGCTTTAATAGGCCTTGGTGCTGGAGTTACGATTCCTTATATGGGCTTATGGTTCAACAAGCGATTTGGGACTAGCTTGGAAAGTATTGGTGGACTTTTTGCACTTCAACAGTTTATAATGGGAATTGGAACATTTACCCTTCCGATGATAGCAGATAAGTTTGGAAGTGTAAAGACAATAGTGGGCTTTAATGGCAGTGCAACTGCTTTGATATTGATGATGCCTTTTTCTCCAACTTTCCCTGTGGCCGCATTCATATATACTATTAGAACGATTTTTATGAACATTGTTAACCCAATATGGGATGCCTTCATGATGCGTTTCTTTACCAAAGAAGAGAGGGCAACAGCTTTGGCCTTGAGGAACCTATCTTGGACAGCTACTTTCGGTATAGGCCAACTTATTGGGGGAAGAATATTTGATCTCTCTTTAACAATGCCCTTTTTCATAACCGGGGGCCTCTATGCGCTTTCCATGATAACTTTTTGGGTATTGTTTGCCAAGGAAGATTAAGGAAAGAGTTATAAGTTTCGGTTGGTCTCATTGAATAGTCCCTTCTAAGTTTGTGAGAGGTGTGAGAGATGGTGGTTAAAGATTGTCCCGAATGCTATGGAAGCGGGAAAGTAAAGAGCGGTGAGAAAGAGTGTGAAATTTGTAATGGGTGGGGATATGTATCTGCGGATTTCAAAGTGGGGGATAAGCTTAAAGGTTATCGTAATCTTGAGTACTTCGGAGTAGAGGATGAAGTGGATGAAATTCCATGTCCTGAATGTCATGGAAAAGGTGTTGTACCTGTCTATGATACATGCCCTACATGCGGGGGAACAGGAAGAGTTTTAGCGTGTGATATCTGTGGGAAAATTAAAGAGCCTTGGGAACCTGGGATGGAGTCTTCTTGGGTATGTTCTGAGTGTGAAAGGAGATATAAAGTAGTTTATATTCTAGACAAGACCTGTGACTATGAAGATGTGGAAGTTGGGAAGGTTTACAAGGGTGTTATTGAGAGAGTGGAACGTTTTGGAGTCTTTGTAGGTCTTAATCCGCATATAACAGGTTTAATAAAGAAAAAAGATCTTCTCGGCAGACGAGAGTACAAACCAGGAGAGGAGATACTAACCCAAGTTTTGGATGTGAGGCCAGAGAAAAAAGAGGTGGATCTCATAGAGTCTGCTTTAAGACACTATAAAGAGGTCTATGTAAGAAAAGAGCTTCCAATTACAGAGATTGGAGAGTTAACCAAGGAAATGGCCGGAAAAACTATTAGGATTAGAGGCAAAGTGACTCAAATTCAGGTTACTGGAGGTCCAACGGTTTTCACGATAACCGATGGAACGGGTGTAACGTGGGCAGCTGCCTTCGAGGCTCCTGGAGTGAGAGCGTATCCAAATATTGAAGTGGGAGACATAGTTGAGATAATTGGAAAGGTTTCCTTCCATGCAGGAGAAATTCAAATAGAGACCAGCGATATGTCTCGCCTTTGGGGCCCTGATGCAGCAGAGGTTAAAAAGAAGATTGAAGAAGAGCTTAACAAAAGGGCACAACCTGAAGACGTTGGCTTTCTTATTAAAAGTGAAGTTTTAGAGAAGTTAAAACCCAAGATTATGCAAGCCGCGTTTATAATCAGAAAGGCCGTTTTTGAGGGAAGGCCAATAATTGTGAGACATCATGCTGACACAGATGGATATACTGCTGGCCTTGCACTTGAATATGCTATCGTACCTCTTCTGGAGGAATTTTCACCAGATCCCCAAGCAAAATGGAAGTTCTTTAAGAGAAGGCCGAGCAGGGCTCCCTTTTATGAACTTGAAGATGTGCTTAAAGACATAATTTTCATGATTGAGGACCATGAGAGGTTTGGCGATCCACTTCCACTTCTTGTTATAGTAGATAACGGAGGAACAGTAGAGGATATTCCCGCATACAAGCGTATAAAGGCTTATGGGGTCCCAATAGTTGTCGTTGATCATCATGATCCGAGAGAATTCATAAGTGAAGATAAGGCGGCTGTTGATGAATATGTAGATGTTCATGTGAACCCCCACCTAGTGAAGAGGGGTTATTATGAATTAACAGCGGGAATGCTTGCCACTGAATTAGCACGCTTTATATATCCTCCAGTTGAGGAGAGAATTCGTCATCTTCCAGCAATAGCTGGAACTGGAGATAGGAGCGATGCTCCAGAGTTTGAGCAATACTTGAAAATTGCGAAAGAGGTAAAAGGTCTCGAAGAAGAGGACCTCAAGAAGATAGCAGAAGTCATTGATCATGAATCATACTACTGGAAATTTATGGATGGACACGGTATCATAGATGAAATACTTCTTCTCACGGGTAATCTACAAAGGCATAGAAAGTTAATAGACTCTATCTACCCAGAGGTAGTGGAAAAGCAGGAAAAAGCATTGAAAGCGTCATTACCTCATGTTAAGAGCATTGTGCTACCAAATGGAATAAGGTTTAACACAATAGATATTGAGCTGTACGCTCCGAAGTTTGAGTATCCTGCTCCAGGAAAGCTCAGTGGACTAATCCATGACTATTTCAAAGAGCAGCATGGTGAGGATAGCCCGATTTTAACCCTTGCATATGGGCCAGACTTTGCAGTAGTTAGAGCAAGTGACGGGATGCAGGTTTATAATTTTGATTTAAATCTCATAATAAAAGTACTTCAGGAAAAACTACCAGATGCTGGGATTGAGGGTGGTGGTCACAGCTTTGCAGGTTCAATAAAGTTCTTTGAGGGCAAAAGAAAGGAAGTTCTTGAGGAATTTGCAAAACAAGTGATAAAGTTAAAGAAAACTTAGGGCTTAAGTTTTTTATATTTTTGAAACAACTTCTTATGGGTGGTAACCATGTACATGGCCGAGTTTAAACTTAGATATGGCTCAAGAAAATGGTATGTAAGGAGGATCATTGAGGCTGATTCTCTTGAGAAAGCTCAAGAGCTTGCAGAGCGCTATGTCAAAGCAATTAACAAAGGAGATGTTATTTGGGAAGTTGCAGACGTGTATGAGGTGAAAAAACCTCTCGCGATAACCCCAGAAATAGTGGAGATGCTAGAAAAGGCTTAACCTTCTATTTCATTTACGTAGTTCGTGTGCATTATTTTTCTTACTTCTTCCACATCTTTCGTGTGTCCAAGCGCCCACATAAGTTTTGTAACAGTTGCTTCCTTTGTCATATCTTTTGCAGGGATGATCCCAGTCGCTAATGCCTTTCGTCCTACTTCGTATCTTGTCATATCAACCCCATCGTGGATGGCTTGGGTTGTCATCACTACTGGGATTTTTGGGGCAATTTCTTTTATTTTATCCAGTAGATTTCTCTTTCTATACGGAATGCCTCCAGCCCCGTATCCTTCTAGAACTATCCCTCTATATCCTGTGTTAATGATAGCCTCTATAACATCCTCGCCTAGTCCAGGAATGATTCTTAAAAACACAACCCGTGGGTCGTATTTTATATCCAGTTGAGGCTCACCATTTGGTCTGAATTTTTCTTTAGGGATGTTATACAAAATTTTTTCTCCCTTTATATAGGCAACATCGGGATAGTTTATACTCATGAAAGCGTTTAGTCCCAAAGCCCTAACCTTAGAGGCTCTGCATCCAAGCATTATTTTGTCCATGAAAGCAACGAAAACTCCTGCAACCTCTTCCATTGCAAACTTTATGGCAGCTTTGAGATTCCTGGGGGCGTCACTCCCCTTTTCTGTAATTGGCAACATAGAACCGGTTAACACAACCGGCTTGTTAACGTTTCTTAACATGAAACTTAGCATTGAAGCTGTATAGCCTAGAGTATCAGTTCCGTGGGTTATAACTATCCCATCGTATTCATCAAGAGCTTTGAAAACTTCTTTAGCTATAAGTTCCCAATCTTCAGGTTGTATTAAAGTGCTGTCTAGGTTCAGAATATTGGTTCTGTCTATTTTATATCCATTTTTTAATTTTATTCCGGCTAGATTGAGAATCTCGTCCACACTGAAGACACTTTTATAGCCTGCTTCAGTCTTTGTACTTGCAATTGTACCACCGGTGCCAATGATTAAAATTCTTTTCATTCTTTGACCTCCTATTTTTCTTTGCGTATTTCCTTTTTAGTCTTTCTGACAACGCTCTCTTGAAAACAGGAAGAATTATTGTCATTTATTTTTATTGGGGATGAAAATAATAGAAAAATGACAAGTTTAATCTTGTACAAAAGTCATCATTAATATCATAGCAAGAAGATTAATGATTGCTGCGTAGAGGAAGCCTATCTTAAGGGAGTACTCTTGCCAAAGATAACCTACTATTATTGATGCAGGAAATACGAATATTCCAAAAACCGTATGATATGCTCCGATAACTGTTCCTTTTTCGAAATCCTTTGCAAGATCTGCCATATATGCTCGTGGGATTGTGTCTTCAATGGCTATATAAATGCCATAAAAGATGAATGCTGCCAAAAGCATAGGTAGGCTTTTTGAATATGCAAATAATAGTGAAGCTAGGGCTGCTACTCCGAAGCCGAGAGTTATGATACTTTTTTTACTGACCTTATCTGAGTAGTATCCTATGGGGTATGCTGAGAAAGCATAAATTGCATTGAAGATTGCATAAAAGCCAAGACCTTGGACAACAGAATAGCCCAGTTCCTTAGCCTTCCAAAGTGTGAATGCATAGCTGTATCTCCCAAGAGCCCCAAGAGCAACTATTCCTAAGAACATCCGTAGATTTCGGCTTTTAAGAGCAGAGATTCCTTTTATCTTTTTCTTAACCTCTTCACCCTTATCTTTAACCAAAAACACTACTAGCAAGATACCTACAACACCTGGAATGGCTGAAAGCAAAAATACATATTGGTATGCTACTCGTATTGGGTAATTCTTTAAGAGAGCTAGCAAACCTATTGCAACTAATGGTCCAGCCACGGCTCCAAGAGTATCCATCATTCTGTGGAAACCAAATGATCTTCCACTTTTCCCTTTTTCACTTGATTCAGCTATAAGGGCATCCCTAGGGGCCGTTCTTATGCCTTTTCCAACCCTATCAAGAACTCTGAGAGTTAAAAAATCCCACCATGAGCGTGTAAATGCTAAAGCACCTTTTGATATTGTTGAGAGTAGGTAACCAAGAGCAACAAATACTTTTCTTTTCCTAAAAACATCACTTATGTAGCCAAAAAGAACTTTAAATAGTGAACTTAAACTCTCTATGAGTCCCATTATTGAACCACTCACGGCCTTTCCAATCCCAAGAACGTCTGTTAAATACGTGGGGACTATTGGTGCTATCATTTCACTGCTCATGTCATTTAAAAAGCTTACAAGGCCGAGGATGAATACGTTCCAACTTATTCCAAAAATTTTCTTTCTTTCATCACTCATGTGAATCACCCAAAATCTCCGTACAAAGCTCTCTTATTCTCTTTTTTCCCTCCTCAAGCATCTGAAAACCTTTAGGAGTTATTTCATAGAACCTGATACGTCTCCCATTTCGTATTTCCCAATGACTCTTTAAGAGTCCTAAACTCTCCATTTTTTGGAGTAGTGGATATATTGTCCCAGGACTGACATTATAACCATGTTTCTTGAGTTCTTTCATCATAAAGCTTCCACTTATGGGTTCTTTGCTTGCATGGTGAAGAATATGTAGACCCATAAACCCGAGAATGAGACGTCTCATCATATCGGATCACGATATCGAATTTCGATATTAAAGTTAAAAAGTTTATGCATTTAGCTGACAAAGAAGAGGGTATATTTATGTCTTTTTGAGGGTTTTTCTAGTGTATTTGTTCGAAAGTTTTTCGTAAGCTATTCTTATCTTCTCAAAGTCGGTCTTAAAGAAGGTGCATTCCTTAATACAAACACCACACCCAAGAGTTCTAGAGAAGACTACCGCGCACTTTTCATAGTCTATGTACTTCCTACGTCCGTTTGGCAGAATTTTAGGTTCCAAATGTATAGCTTTAGCCGGACATGCAAAGACACAGCGATTGCAGACTTTGCAGAACTCTGGGATCCATGAGTACTTGTCTACGTTGGAATCGGTAAATGGGAGCTCTAAATCCGTGTATATAGCCGCGATTCTTTGAGATGGGCCATTTTTCTCGGAGATTAGGAGCCCATGTTTTCCAATATAGCCGAGCCCAGCTTTTTGAGCAAGTAAAACAAAATTTGTGCTGCCGCCGATAGGAGGATCGGGCTGTGCGTTGTATCCGTGTTTTCTTATGAACTCTGCCAGCTTGTAAACGGCCTTGCTGAGTTCAGCATAGGTTCTCCATACTTCTTTACCTGCCGTTATGCCTGGGGCTTTGTTTATTTTCTCTTTATCCATGTCCATTATCAAGACAATTGCATTCTTGAAAAGAAGGGCTCTGTTTCTGAAAACATACTCTCTTGGGATTTCAGTGTAGCCAATGGCAGATATTCCTAGCTTTTTTGCATATAATTCTAATTCCTTGAAGAACTTTCCACCTGCCTTCTTCTTGGCACTAGGAGGATTTTTCTTTATGCTTCTCACAGACCTCCGAGCATAAAAGGCTGTCTTTAGAATGTAGGGGAGAACTGTGAAGAGTTTTAATGCATGCCAACCAATCTTTCCGCTAACAGCAATGACTTCTGGAACCCTCATGCCTATTGGAGAAGTTGGAGAGGGCTCAACTAATGGAGTGTTTCTAGGCACGAGCTTTTGAACGTCAGGAAGAATAAACGAAACAAACTTTCTTGTGATTCTTATTTTCAAGCTTTCTTTTTGATTTTTTGCATATTTCTCCTCATTCATATTGCCCACTCTTATCACATGGATAGGTTTTATGGAAAAATATATAAAATTGTTGTAACTAATTGAGTTACAAGATTAAAAGGTGAATAAAATGGCTGTAGATGATGAGATAGTTATTGAGAAGCTCAAGCTTCTGGGCCTTAAAGAATACGAAGCTAGGGTCTATGCTACTTTGGCTATTCTTGGACCGTCAAAAGCAAGTGAAATAGCCAAGGAAAGTGAAGTCCCGAGACCAAGGGTTTATGATGTCTTAAAAGAACTTCATAAGAAGGGTTTTGTGGACATAAGCGAGGGAAATCCCACCTACTTTAAGGCAGTTGAACCTGAAAAGGTAATCGCCTCGCTGAGAGACGAATACATTAAATCTGCAGAGGATGTTATAATAAAGTTGAAGAGCTATCAAAAGGAACATAGAGAGGAATGGTCACCTATCTGGTATCTCCAAGGGGAGTGGAACATAAAAACTAAAGTGGAGGACTTGGTAGAGAGATCCGAAAAAGAGTTTGTGACGGCTTTTGTGGACATAAAAGTAGCCTTAAAGTTTAAGAAAGCTTTTGAAAAGGCGAAGTATAAAGGATTGGATGTAAAAATTCTTCTTTTAGAGAAAAACAAACGTTATACTAATGTCCTAGGTAGATTTGGAGAAGTAACTTGCACACAGCTTGAGGATATTTTAAGTGATGGGCTGGAGAATTTTAAAGAAGTACTTGCGAGAGCCCTATTCTCGAGTGAGACACCTTACAAGGTAAAAGGAATCCTCGTTGGCGATGGAATGGAGTCTATTCTGATTTATGAAGAAAACGAGATACTAAAAGGCCTGATCGTAAGGATTCCATTTATTCCACTGTTTCAAAGGATGATAATTCTATACTTAATTGAGAAGGCAATGAAAGAGATTAACTAGGGTGACAATCTTAAAAACAAAAAACTTAATTTGACCAAATGTTCTAGAGCAGACCTCTCTTATTTTTGCTCTAATACATGTTTTTCCAAGACGTAACAGTAAAATGTTCCTTCTAGTACTTTCTCGTTGCTTTGGTTGAAAACTTCAGTGTGAACAATTTTCTTTTTGCCCAAATCTTCCACAACTTTTGCTTTAGCTAATAGGTTATCCCCAATCTTAACGGGTTTGGTGAACTTTACCTCTGCCTTTCCCAGTACTACCGTGGGTTCGTTAACTGCAAGCATTGCTGCATAATCTGCAAGACCAAATGTAAAACCCCCATGAATTAATCCGTATTCATCTACTCTCATTTCTTCTATGGCCTTAAGCTCAACCTCTGCGTATCCCTCTCCAATCTTTCTCACTTTTCCAACGAGGTCTTTTGAAGTTAAACGGTGGGTCCTTTGTTCCATTTATATCACCCCAGTCCATTTTAATCCACTAAAATATAAACTTTTACATTGTTGAAAAAGTTTTTAAATTTTATAGGATTTTATTATCTGAGGTGGGAAAAATGGTGTACCTTGAACATGGTCCAGAATATGGGGCTTATCTCATCACGATAGCATTTTATTATATTGGTGGCTTGGGAATAATACTCTATGGCGCTTATCTTAATAGAAATTATTTACTAAAAAAGGAGTTTAAATTTACTGATATAAGAGGTGGGCTTTGGCCATTTTTTAAGCGTTTTCTCCCTTGGCTTCTCATAGGCCTTTTGGTTTGGTCCGTTTCAGCTTTTAAGGCAACGGACTATTATCTCTCTCTGTATTCATTCACCATGACTGGAACCCATCTAACTTCTACAGAAGTTTTTGAAGATATGAAAGTTGATGAATTTTACAGGTTTGATATTGAAGGAATTCAAAAGCTTGGTGCTCCTTCAAGTGGGTTGTTAAAAGGTTACAAACTCCTAGATTCAAAAAAGGAGGGCCTAATAGTCAGGAGGGTCGATCAAGTGGTAATCGCTCAAGGATACCTATTTTTACCAGTGGTAAAGCTTCATATCTATGAAGTGGAAGGAAAGCAGGTAAAAGAGCTCAGAACAGCCTATCTTTTCTATCCACAATCCCCTGGAGGGAGACTCTCAGAACTCTTTGATTTCCCATTTGAAATGTTTTTCTGGGGTGGAGGCGGAGTTGGTCCGTGATACATCATTAGACTTCGTCCATTAGGGCAGGAAGGAGGTCAATTTGCAAAACTTTTTATTTTTTGAGTTCTTATTTATAATTGGTGGAATCCGTGGAAGCTTTGAGACATGCTATTCTCTATAAGGGTTCAAATGAATTCTCAAAGCCTGAGTTAATCGGCACGCTTGTGCTCAAACTTGGCCTTATGGATTACATTGAGGCTAAAAACCTCGTTGATGAAGCGATAAAAAGAGGGATAATTGAACAAAGAGGAGAGAAACTTATAATTAATGAAGAGGCTCTTAAAGAAGTAGAGACCCATGAAGATGTATTTGGTGAGATGATAAATTACATTGCTCAACAGTTAGGATGGAGTCACCTTGAGGTTCTTGAGGATTTAGAGAAATTCTCTGAGAGATATGGTGAGCTGGACAAAAAGATTCTTGCATATCTTTATGGGGTTGATAAGGGAATTGATATGTCTAGATTTAAAGATAAACTGGAGGAATAGAGATGGAGGCTTTGATAATAGTTGATATGCAGAGGGATTTTATGCCTGGGGGAGCGTTGCCAGTGCCAGAAGGGGACAAGATAATCCCAAAGATTGAGGATCTTGTTAAGAGGTTTAAGAAAAGGGGGTCACTAATAGTTGCCACCAGAGATTGGCATCCGCCCAATCATGTGAGTTTCAAGGAGAGGGGTGGACCATGGCCCAAGCACTGTGTCCAAAACACTAAAGGTGCAGAGATAGTAGTTGAACTTCCCGAGGATGCGATAATAATCTCGAAAGCAGATGAACCAGATAAAGAGGCCTATTCGGGTTTTGAAGGGACGGACTTGGCTAAAATCCTTAAAGAGAGAGGGGTTAAAAAAGTCTACCTCTGCGGGGTTGCAACTGAGTACTGTGTTAGAGCAACAGCCTTAGATGCATTAAAGGAAGGCTTTGAAGTTTATCTTCTCCAAGACGCAATAAAGGGCATAAATGCAGAAGACGAAGAAAAAGCCTTAAAAGAGTTAAAAGAAAAGGGAGCAAATATTATAGACTCTACAGAGCTTTAACTCTTTTCCATTCTTTTAATAGAGCTACTACTAAGTTTAACACTATTGGGCCGATTATTAGTCCCTTTATTCCAAAACTCCATACCCCACCAATCATCCCTACAAGTACCATTGTTTCATCTAGTTTTGCCTCTTTAGCAACCAATTTTGGTCTTATGGTGAAATCTGGTATAGGGGATACTAGGGTTGCACCGTATATTGAAAGGAGGACTCCTTTGAGAATCATTCCATTTTTTATCATATATAACGCTCCAACAAGCCATATCATCCATCCCTCGAATAGGGGAATAAAGCTGAAGAGTATGGTTAGTAATCCCAGTAGCAGGGCTGTTGAGAACTCCGTAATCCCAAATCCCCAAAACCCAAGGGTCATGAAAATCCCTTTAGCAATGTTAAGGAGAAGCCACGCTCGGATGAGGGCTTGTAGGGTAACGTCGGCTCTTCTTAAGAGTTTCTTTCCTAAGTCTTCATGCCCTCCTGGAATTAGAGCATGTATTTGTTGTCTTATTTCTTCGGAGTTTGCAAGAAATGTGTAAAATACAGTGAGAAAGATAGCCAACTGAAGAAGGTACTTTGGGATTGAAAAAGCATAACTCTGAACGTATTCCGTTAATTTTGGGGTCAGCTGATTGTATATCTTTTGAAGGATATCATGGGTTCCAAAGGGAAGCTCAAGCTTTAAACTCCATGAAACAAAGTTCATTATATCTTTGTAGAAGGAAAAGACGAGGTCTTTTATTATTAGCACCACTTCAACTGTTATTAGTATGGAGAGTGCTATTAAGAGTATAGTGAGTGTTAAGGCTGCTTTTTTACGGTCAATTCTTTTTGAAAGGCGTTTGTGAAGTGGCAAGACTGCATAGGACAATACAGCGGCAAAGAATATTGCTGATAACAGAGGAGCTATTATTTTCCATGCTAGGTAAATAATTATTAATGTCACACTTACCCATATAATCCCTTCTGCCTTCATGTTTCTCCCAGTGCCTAGATTTTGTCTTAAGAATATATTAAGCTTTTTTTGATGGTGTTCTACATCCATGAAAGTCTCATTCTTCAAGACTTGGATGAGTTAATCCAAGCTTTGTATATATCTCCTTCTCAATTTCTTCTGGTATTTCAGGCTTATTTACTTTCTTTAGGGCCTTTTCTTTGTCTATGAGTCCAAACCTAACTAAAGCCGCCATCCTCCGCATCTCAAAGCTGTAACCGTGTTTCTCATAATATCTCTTGAGAGCAGGCCCCAGAACAAGGCAATTTGTTGTATAGCCCGCTAGCTCTGGAAACTTAAAGGGGAGTTTTTCAAGAATCTTAAATCTTTCTTTCTCTGTCATAAGACTTAACAGTCGAATCTGAATAATTCCATCGCTCATTAATCTATAGGGGTGATGACCAAAGGGAAGTTCATGCCCCGTGATTATATACTTGATTCCCTTTTTTAGAGCATATTTTCTAAGTCTTCTCATAGTTCTGGATGAACATTTCTTACATGGGGACTTAGCTTTGAGGAATGCTTCTTTAAAGATATCAGAGTAATCATATCGGAGAATGGTTAAAGGAACATCCAAGTACTGGGCTATTCTTTTAGCATTTGCTATAGCCTCTTTTGCTATGAATCCATGATCAACCATCACAGCCTCAACTTCAACATTATAAAATTCTTTTGCAAGATAAAGAGCAACAGTGCTATCTTTTCCTCCAGAAAAAGCGACTATGGCTCTATCTACATTTGCCATTAGTGCTTCTAGTTCTCTCCTTATCTTATCTTTATCAGGTCTATGAGCAAGATAGTGTATGCATTCTTTGCATAGAGCCTTTCCATCTACGATTCTAATCTTTGCTGTTCTTTCATCATATATGCAAAGTGAACATTTGAGCATGTCATTCACCGAAGTACTTTATGCGGATCTCTTTAGCTGTTTCTTCATTAGCTCCTTTTATCAGAACTTTTCCTGTCTTGAAGATCATTATCTCCGCATTTCCATCCCAAAATCGTATATAACTCTTGCTGGACTCATAGTCGATGCCAAGTGCCTTTATTCTTGATACGATGTCGTTTAGCTTTACTCCATGTACCTTGAACCTGATTGCTCCATCACATGTTTCTTCAATTTCTGTTCTCTTTCTTTTTACTATTGGAGCAACATCTCTCCCAATTCTCTTTGCGCTGAAGAGTGTAAGGGGATCCATAGTTCTGTAAATGGTCAGTTGGCAACCACTTATTCTAACGTCAATATATTTCTTTGCTTCCATGGCAGTTTTTAGGTATTCCTTTATGCTCTCTGCTTTTTCAAAGTCAAGTCCTGCTTTTTTTAATCTTTCTTCGTTAAGTTCATGAACTGTCAAAGGCTGAAGCATCATTTCATCTATGCCTAGAGAAGCTGCTAATTCTGCTATTTTTGGAATATCTTCATCGTTTATACCTGGCATGAAGATAGTTCTTACGATGGAACGAACGCTTTTATCCCTTCCCACTATCCTAAGGGCATTCACGACCTTATCAAAGGTATCAGCATTAGTTATCATTTTATGCTTCTCTCTTGAAGCGGCATCCAAACTAATCATCACCAGATCAAAGTCTAACTTTTCCCATAGTTCCTCCGTTAATAGTGAGCCATTTGTTTGTAAATCTAATCTCGCATTTGGAAATCTTTCACGGAGCATCCTATTAACTTCTATTATTTTCGGACTTATGAGGGGTTCTCCATACTGGGAAACTGTAATCGCATATGGGTTTTCCCATCCATAATAACCTGATTTTGGTGCCTTTCCCAACTTTAGGGCAACATTTGAGTAACAAAAGATACAGTCGTGATTACATGCTGGAGTAAGCTCATAACTCGGATGGTGAACGGGATTTTCTATACTCAAATCTAGCCCTTGACACCCTATACAATGAGTGGGGGGTACTAAATCGTCCACGAATTTTTTTAATAATCTAGCCTCTCTATTTTCCAAAATTTGAGGCTCTACACCCATTTTTCTCGCAAATTCTTCCCAGCTGTATTTCATTCTCTCACCGAAGAAACCTTATAGAAAAGCATTAAAAACTTGACGTTTTTTGATGAGATGGTGGGTTTATGAAAATAACAATTAAGAAGAAAGCATTCCTCGAAGAGGTTCCAGAGGTTGTTAAAGAGCTCGTTAATGGATATGGGATTTCACTAAAATCCATCACGATAGAAGAGGATGAGAAAGGGTGTTATACGGTATTTGCTACTTACGAGAGCTCTATTTCTTAAACACTTTAATGTCTAAAACAACATGCCAAACTCCTGGAGCATAACGCTTTAGTATTCTACTTTCTAAGAGTTCTGTTTCGTATCCCTGCTCATTGGCCATTTTCTGAAAAGTTGCAAACGGCTCTCTCGGCATCAATTTCTCTGGAACTGTGTTATGGTAGTGGATTATTGCTTCATTTTTTGCTATCTCTAAAGCCTTTGGAATAAATTCGTGAGTTTTAACAACGTATCCCATGAGGATTCTATCCGCTATATTCTCTCCCTTAAATTCACGATTATCGATGTTATATGCGGTCATTCTGTCCTGAACTTTGTTAAGTTCAATGTTCTCAACTAAAAACTGGAATGTGTAAGGGCTTTTTTCGATGGCTATCACTCTAGCTCTACAGTGTTTTGCTATTGGTAAGCTTAAATGGCCGATTCCTGCGAACATATCAACCACTAATTCGTTTGGGTTAGCTATGCTTGCCATCCTAACCCTTTCTTTCACATTGGCTGGAGAGAACATAACTTTGGAAGCGTCGAACTTGTATAGAATACCGTTTTCCTTGTGTATTGTCACTGGATCATTCCCATAGATTATCTCATAGTTTGTCTCCCTAAACTCTCCACCTATTTTTCCCTTCCTTAAGACGGTTTTAACACCTAGGACCTTTGCATAGGCTTCTGCTATTTCCTTTTTGTACGGGAGGAGTTCTTCTCTGAGGGGGAGAATTAAAATGTCTCCTAGCTGGACCCAATGTTTTGGGAGAAGGTTAACTAACTCTGGAGGGAGTTTTCTACTTAGTATCTCTCTTATCCTGGGTTTTATAAGCTGAGTTCTCTTTGGCATCAGAGGGAATTTGAAAGGGGGTTTATATTGTTTTCTTTATTTTGTTTTCTGGTAGAGAAGAAAAACAAAACTTGGATATAAATTGGTCATTTCGGCAAAAAACGATAGAAAAAGCTTAAAAAGAAGGGTTCCTCATAATCATTTGAGAACCTCACCGGAGGTAGAGTTTAACAATGGATGATGAATCTTCGAGTAGTTTTTGGTTGAGCAAGATTTTAAAATCGAAGAGAAAAGAAAGCGTCATTGAGCAAAGGATAACAGAGGACGCATATAGAGATTTGAGGGCTCTTTTAATGAGGGCTAAACCAGAGATAGTTGGGAATAGAGTTATTCTGAAGTTACCAAACGGTACAGTCGAATTAACAAAGGATAAACTTAGAGTAATTTCGGACAGTAGAGAACATGCAGAAAAGATTCTTAGAAACCTTCACCACTACTCAATGCCGCCTGGTCTCTGGCCTGCCTATGGACTGAGCTACTCAATAAAGAAGGGCTCTCTGTTAAAAAGTAGAAGTTAATTTTTCTTTTTACCTCAAATATTTTAAACCTCTAAGTCTTATTTTGATTAGCGGATGATGGGCCTTGCCCAGTCTGAGTTAATGATGACGTCGGTATTAGCTGACGCGTTTAACAAGGCCCTTTAAAATTTAGGGGGAGCTTGAATGAGTGAACTGCTAGAATTTTATGCTAGCGAAGCGATGACATGCCCTAGAAGAATATATTTCCGTCTTAAAGGATATAAAGAAAAATGGCCCGAGTTTGTCAGGGTCAGACTTGAACAGGGAGTTAATACTCACAATGTTCTTGGGGAAGTCCTTAAGCGGAGGTTTGGCTTTGAACTTGAAAAGCACATTGTCTTGAAGTCTCCTAGGCTTGGACTTGAAATCCATGGAAGGATAGATGCTTATAGGAATTTTCCCATTGAGATAAAGGGGAAAACTTCTCTTCCTCGAATCCCATATGAGTATCACTTGGCCCAGTTGAATGTCTACTTAAGATGGGCCGAGAGTGAATATGGGTATCTTTATTATGTTAAACTCCATGAAGAGCCCAAAAAAATTTTAGGAGGGATTGATTTTTCGAGATTTCCAATAGTTAAGGGAAGAAACTTCAAAGCCTTTGAAGTCCCATATGACGAAAAGCTCTTCAAAGAGACAGTAAAGCAATTCTATAAAATAAAAATGTATTATGAAAGGGACATTCCACCAGAAGGCTGGAGAGACTATACGTGCAAGTTCTGTCCTTATTACTATCTTTGCTCTACCAATGGAGATTAGGATTTGGTTTTCCACTTAAGATCCTTTTCTACTACAGGTTCTATGAGATCTCTGTTGTAGAGACTTGCTATCATTGCCCTTATAGGGACTTGGTTTAGGGCCAATATTTGTGGAGTTATCTTGGCTTCAAACTCTTTTGCAAGGGCATAACTAAGCTCACTTACACTTTTTGGCTCTTTTAAGAGTTCAAGGATTCTTTCTTCTCCCTCTTCAACTCGTTTGAGATTCAGCTCAAGAAGGTTTGTGGCATTTTCTCCCTTTACAGCTTTTCCATGTGAGGGAATCAGGAGGAGGCCTTCTTCAGCGTACTCCATAAGTCTTTTTATGGACTCTTTGAAGAGATCTGACTCCACTAGGTAGGGTAATCCAACAGACTGGATTACTTTCTCTCCAAAGAAACTATCTCCAGCATAGAGAACCGCGTTTTCCTCATCAAAGAAACCGGTCATTCCTGGAGAATGTCCAGGAAGTTCGATTGTTCTGAGTCCAAAGAGTTCATCTCCCCATTCAAAAACACCATAAACTTTCACCTCTTGAGGAAACTGATACACTAAAAAACCCTTGGGTGCTTTTGACCCAAAAGTTAGTAGTTCTCTATTAAGAGGACTCTCGGCGATTGAGAATTCATACCTATGAATGAAGAGGGGCTTTTTGAGTTTTGGGGCAATTGCTAGATGATCTGCGTGTCCATGGGTGGCGAGCATATATTCGATCTCTACACCAAGTTTTCTGAGTTCTCTTCTAAGTTCCTTATGCCTCTTACTCCCGTGGCCTGGGTCAGTTATTACAGTTCTTTCACCGATTTTTATTAGTGTGGAGGGACTCCCGGGATAAAGATATAAATTTTCCCCAAGCTTTTCAAGTGCCACAATACTCACCAAGAAAAATAGCTTTTGAGATTAATAACCTTTCAGTTTTTTGAGTTCTTCAATTAGTTCTCCAAAATATTTGTGGAATTCACTCTGTTCTAAATATTCTAAGGCATTCCAGAATTCATCTAATCCTTTAATTCCGGCCTTTTCATATTCCCAAGCCTGGAGAATCATTTCTAATTTATCAGCAAACTTTACAAGCCTTCCTTCAAGGCTTTTTTCTTCTTCATACTCTCGAAAGAGTTCGAAATATTCTACTTTCTCGGCCCCAAGAATGTCTACCATTGCTTTTCTTTCAGCTTTTTTCTTATCCACATAATGTTGGGCCTCTAGAGGTAGGTCTGTTATTTTCGCTTCCGCAAGATCATGAAGAAGAGCTATCTTAAGAGCTCTTTCTGCGTTAATCGAAACTCCTCTTTTCTTAAGTTCATCTGCTAAGAATAGTGTTATAAGAGCAACACGAAAGCAATGTTCTGCAACACTTTCTGGGTGTGGAACTCCTCTAAGCAACCACCCCATTCTCGGGAGTTTTTTCAATTTTCCTGCCTCGATGAACGTATCCAGCATTATTACTCCTCCGTTATATACAGGGCTTTTTCTGTTTCGATAGCCCTTGCGATTATTCCATCACCGATGAATCGTCCATAAATCTTAACCAGCTCTCCTTTTCCTATATTTGGTGTTCCAGAAAACTCTATCTTAAGACCACCTATGTGAAAAGTAGTTCGATAACTTGGAAGCTCCATTGGGAGAAACTCTATAGTTGCTTTATCCTCTATAATGCCTTCTATCATGATATTCTTCCCGCGAAATTTGCCATCTTTCAATTCATCGATGCTGAGGATATAATAATAGTTATGACCGAACTTAACTCGTTTGGGCATTTTTCCATCACCCTTATAATATAGTCATCGTGAGGATAATTTGGTGGTGAGATATGATAAAGGTTGCGATTATTGGTGCTGAGAATGTTGGGAAGTCTACTCTTATGAATGCCCTTCTCGGTAGAAAAATTTCTGAGACTATGCCAGTCCCTGGAACAACTAAGGCGGCCATTAGAAGGGCTTTTGGAAAAGTTAAGATACCAAAAAGCATGAAAAATCCATTTGGTGGAGTAGATGAATTGGTTTTAATAGATACAGCTGGACTATATGACCCCCAGCATGAATTGAGAGGAAAAGTCTTGAGTGAAGAGAAATTCAAAGAACTTTTGAGCGAGATTATTTCAGCTGATGTAGTTATACATATGATAGACGCTCAATATGGCTTGCATAGAGGGATGGAAAAGCTTCATCACCTCTTAAAGTTTAGATATGAAAAACCAATTATTGTGGTAGTAAACAAAATAGACTTGGTGCCAAGGGAACAAGTAGAAGAACTTGGGGAACTCATCAAGAAAAGACTTGAACAAAAACCGATAATGCTTTCTTTGGTCACATATGAGGGATTTAACGAGCTTTTGGAGGCTTTGGCATATTATGCTCAATATGCCAGGAAGTAGTAGTCTTTGCAATTTTTAGAAGGTCTTTAATGTTTAATAACTCGTCCATAACTGCATAGTCTTTTACAAGTTCTTCTGCAAGCTCTTTGGGAATTCCATTTTTAATTAAGCTTTTTCTGAATTTTCTTTTGCCTTTATTAATTGCTCTTTTCATTCCTGCAAACTGCCACAGCATTTTAGGTAGAAGCAACATTAACCTTAGAGAGGATAAAAAGAGCGAAAGAACCATCAGAGTTCCTCCTCAAACTCCTCCTCAACTTCTATATCTCTTCTTTTTTTCTTTCCAAGGTTTTGGAGCTCTTTGAGCCCTTCGAGTTTACCCATTTTTTCTTTCATGAATGCCCCTACTAGGGTCTTAATAACATTCATACTCTCCATGTATTCTTTTGTAAGTTCAAAGGCCTTATCTGGATCCATTCCCGCACCCACAAGTTCTTTGTAAAAGTTGGCCACATTCTTTCCAAACTTTTCTGCCTTCTCTGGATCATATACATCGTTTAGAAGTCCTTTTATGGGACCAAAAATTGAGTCCATTATTTTTGGTAAATGCTCTGAGACTGTACTGAGAACTTCTTCTAGTTCTTCTGCGTCTTCTTTTCCCTTTTTACCTTTCATTTCGCGTAGCATCTCATCCAGAACTTCGATTTTTCTTTCAATAAGTTCTATATCTTCTTCACTTTTTGCTTCTTTAAGTTCTCGTGTGAGTTCTCTGATGGTTTGTTCAATAAATTTCTTTGCTCCTATCTCACTTTCCATGGCTTCTTCAATTTTTTTCTTTATTTCTTCTCCAAATTTTTCATCAAATTCCATATCAATCACCTCAATAATTATTTTGTTTGGTCAAACTTAATGGGGATTCCGATCAAATCAAACCACTTATTGAGCACTTCTTTCTTAAGGGCATAAGTGTTTCCTCTCTCTCCTTTAGCTTCTTCGACAATGTTGAGCTCAATCAAGTGGTGGAGTTTCTCTCTAACAGTATTTCTTGATGCTTTCCCTCTTCTTTTCTTTAATTCTTGGGCTATCTGGCTTATATTGGCACTTTTTAGATCAAAAAGAATCTTCACAATTTCTCTTGCAATGGGGTCATGTCGTAGTTGGGGGACGACTACATCTATTCCTAGTCCTCCGTATTGAGCGTATATGTTTATTAGGCGGAGATAGTTCTCAGCCAGACTAGAAACTAGTTCAAAACTCTTCATAAGTTCATTAAGGGCCTTCCTTAGGGTTTTGACCTCTTCTGATAGCTTCTCCACATCTTGGTCTTCTGGCATCTTCATCCCACTACTATCTATTATTGCTCAAACCATATAGGGTTTCTGATTAGAAATGATCAGTAATCAGAGGAACATAATTTATTAGAGTGATATTATCTTATATTCAGTTCGATTTTTGACATAATAAAACTTTCGTTCGTTATTTTGGATTAGGCATGATGAATTGGGGGATTTCCGGCTAGTTGGCAGATAATTGAGGCGTCGTCCCAAAATATCCTCTCTGGATCTCTTTGAGATAAATAAAAAATGAGGTCATGCCAGAGCCTTTTCTCTGGCTTAATTTTTTATGAGCGCTAAAGCATTCTTCTTTGGAAGTTCATTGCCTCGTATTTTGCATGTTCTCTCTGAAGTTCGGGTCTTCTCTCCTGCTCCCAAAACTTTCTCAAACTCTCGAAACTAACCATCTCACATCACCAATTAGTAATGGGGTGCTCAAATTACAAGGAAATAGTGGTCAAAAATGGTCATTTTTAATAATTAAGGAGCTATAATTCAAGCCAAGAAAATTATAAAAACAAAAACTAGTAGGCTTAGCATTCACATATCTTCACAAAAATTCTCCTTCTCCTTGGACCGTCCAGCTCGGTAAAAATTATGCTCTGCCATGTTCCTAGCAAAAGTCTTCCGTCCTTTATGGGGATTGCAATGCTCGGGTTTAAGATTATGCTCCTCAGGTGAGAATGGGCGTTATTGTCTATTCTGTCGTGGTGATAGCCTTGTCCCTTTGGAACTAGCTTTTCAAAAAACTCTTTAATGTCAGTAACTAAGCCACTTTCGTTTTCGTTAATGAAGAGTGCCGTGGTCGTATGTCTAGTAAAAATAACTGCAATTCCGTCCTTAACATTTGCTTCCTTTATTTTTTCATTTATCAGAGAGGTTATATCAATAAGTTCAAACTCTTTCCTTGTTGGAATTTCTATCTCAAAGAGCATTTAACCTTCCTCCAGCTCCTTCGCTATTTTCTTTCTGGGGTTTTTTAGGTATATTATGTTAGAGACTCCTGTTACACCATGTTCCATTTTGGAAATAAGTCGGTGTTCTCTAAAGAAGATGCTCCCAAGTGCAAGTTGAGAGGCAATGTCCCAGAGTCTATGTTCTTGTTCTGTTACTTTTTCAAAGCCGGGAAGCTTGTAGTAAGTTCTTTTGAAAACACCTCTAATTGGATCGTAACCTTCGTGAACTGATATAAGAGCGTATTCCTCTGTTTTGGTTTCAACGAGCATATCTTTGTATCCAACTTGATAGAATATTCCATAAACTCTGTCAGCTTCCTCAAGAAGAAAGACTCCATCCTCACTTAGGGTTAAGGCGACATTTATGAACAATTTTACGGCATCAAAGGCATCAAAATGTGGCATTGTCAGGCCCCAGAGAAGAGCTATATCATGCTCACCGACGAGTTTTGAGACTTCTCTTGCATCTCCAACGATGACTTCAGGTTTTAAGTCTAAATCAGCTATCTCAACCCATTTTTCGACTTTTTTGAGATCCTCTCTTCTCGCATCAAGAACAGTCAGGGCTTTTGCATTCGTTGCTTTTGCCATGGCAACTCCCGCTATTCCTGTGCCGGCACAGATGTCTAAGACTCTTGGATTTGTGGGGAGTAAATTCTTCTCTTTTAAGACTTCAAAAGCTTTAACTATTCTCCAAAACCTCATTACTGCTCTTTCATCATCTGGATCCATTCTCCACCGAAGATATCGGTAAAGCTCTTCAAGACTCATGGGGCATCCCACATTTTATTAGTGAAGAGTAATTTAAGCATTCCTCTTCCAAAGATTTTTAAATGCGCCGATAAAGTTCCCATCATGTATGCAATCATTTATGGAAAGAACCCAAAGCTCAGTGAAGCCGAATTTTGGGCATTTACAAAGAGATTTGGATTAAAGATTAAAATCATTGAAAGTTCTAGACATTGGATGGTTTTTGATAGTGGTAAAAGCGTAGAACGACTTTTTCATAGACTTGGCGGCTCTTTAAAGCTTGTGAAGATTATTGGAGAGGAGGAAGAAGCGATACGGGATCTGGAATATGCCAAGCATTTTACCGTGAGCATTTACGGAAAAGATGATTGGAAGCTTTGGAGAAAACTTGGGAGTGAGATAAAGAAACATTTTAAATCTCAAGGTTCTTCCAAGTTCTTTAAACCTGCTAAGGTCTATGCAATGCCATCGGAACTTGTTTTAAAAGGTTTTCCAGAAGTTAAGGACTTTGTCTTTATCTTTGGGGGAAATCTCTATGTGGGAGAGACAATTGCTGTAGCAGATCCCTTTGAGCTTAAAAAGCTCGATGTTGAAAGGCCTGTGCAGAGGGCGATTCTTTCAATACCCCCACGTTTGGCTAGAATAATGGTAAATCTAACCGAAATCAGGCAAGGTAACTTTCTTGATCCATTCTGTGGTATAGGGACAATAGTGCAGGAGTTCTTGCTTCAAGGTCTTAATGCTTATGGGAGTGATTCCAATCCCAAAGCAATCCATGGGGCCAAAGAGAACTTAAAATGGTTGAAAAAGGAATTTAGAACTAAGAGGAGTGCGCATCTCGAAGTTTGTGATGCAAGAAAGCTCAAGCATTGCTTTAGAGTCAAATTTGATGCAATAGTTACCGAGCCTTATATGGGCAAACCCTTAAAGTATCACCCCACTAAGGGAGAAGCAATAAAACTTGCAAATGAGCTTGACAGGTTTTACTATAGTGTCTTTGATAGTTTTGGTGATGTTCTAAAGAGACATGGAAGGGTTGTTTTTGTATTTCCAGCTTATAAGCTCAATGATGGCAGGATTTATAGAAAAGAAAGAAAATGGCTTGGAAAGCTTGGTTTTGAGGTTATGGCAAGATACACAGACTTTGAAGAAAGGCATCGAGTAGTTAGGGATATTCATGTGCTGAAGTACAGGTAGACAAATTTCTATTCTTATGTAGCTGAGAGCACATAAAAGTGCATGCTCGTACGTTTGTTAGCGCTCAATCTTTATAATCCCTTAGAAAAGCCTCTCTTTAAGGCAGAATGCAGACATCTAAGACTAGTATGTAAAGTTCATCTGGTAAAATATGAGGTGGTTAAAATGTTTGAAACTATGTTAAAATGCACAAAATGTGGTAGAGAATATTCCCTGGCAAGTGGTGTCTATAAATGTAGAGAGTGTGGAGCTCCACTTGATGTTCAATACGATTACGAAGGAATAAGGGAGCTTATAGAGGATAATGATGCATGGTTTAGGGAGGCTCCGAGATTATGGAAATATTGGATGTTTTATCCAGTTTCAAATCTAAGAAAGATTGTGAGCTTAAATGAAGGCGGTACAAGGCTTTATAGGGTAAAAAACCTTGAGAAAAAACTTGGTTTTGGAAGACTTTACATAAAGAATGAAGGAGAGAATCCAACTGGTGCCTTTAAGGACAGGGGTTCAAGTGTTGAAATAACAAAGGCTTTGGAATTTCACGCAAGAAAAGTTGTGGTTGCTTCCACAGG
This sequence comes from Thermococcus sp. EP1, assembly GCF_001317345.1. Classification (NCBI taxonomy): domain Archaea; kingdom Methanobacteriati; phylum Methanobacteriota; class Thermococci; order Thermococcales; family Thermococcaceae; genus Thermococcus; species Thermococcus sp. EP1. The sequence goes on from NZ_JXCG01000007.1 coordinate 98,896, forward strand.
CAACATGGCTGCTAGTATCTCTGCTTATGGTTCTAAAGCAGGAGTTGAGGTGACAATAGTAGTTCCAGAAGGAACTCCAGTAGGTAAATTAGTTCAAGCTGTGGTTTATGGGGCAAAAATAAAGATACATGGAACTACCTATGACGAGGCCCTTGCAGAGAGTGAAAGGATGGCAAAGGAAGAAGAGTATTACTTAACGGGCAATTATCATTATAGGGTCGAGGGTCAAAAGAGTACGGCATTTGAAATCTTTGATCAACTTCGCTTTGATCCTCCTGATTGGATCGTTGTTCCTATTGGGGCGGGAACTCATTTAAGGGCTATCTGGAAGGCTGCAAAGGAGTTCTACAAAGTGGGTCTTATTGAAAGGTTGCCAAAGATTGCGGGAGTCCAAGTGGAAGGTTATGATGCCATAGTAAAGGCCTGGAAAGAGAAAATGCCTATTAAGCCAAGAAAGGAGAAGAAGCCTACAGTAGCATCAGCAATAGCCGTTAAAGCACCTGTAGATGGAGAAAATGTTCTAAGGGCTATAGAGGAGAGTAAAGGACACCTAGGTATCGTAACAAATGAAGAAGCTATGAATGCTGGTTTATTGCTTGGAAAGGAAGGTCTTTTTGTTGAACCATCCTCTTCAACTGCCCTTGCCCTTGCAAGGCAGATGAGGGAAGAAGGAATAATCGATAAAGACGAAAGAGTAGTTGTGGTAGCTACGGGACATGGTCTTAAGGATACTAAGACATGGGAAAGTTTTATTAAATTTTAACCCTTTTTCTTTTTGATGCCCTATGCTCTATGAAGAAAGACGATTTAGCAAGCTCATGCTCTTTTTAGCTGTTCCTGGATTCGTCGGTCTTTTTGGTGGACTCTGGGGTACTTATACTGCGGGAGAGGGCTTTGAGATAATGGTCGTGATTTCTACGATTGTTATTTTAATCCTTATTGATCTTCTTATGTTTAAAATTGAGATAGACGAGCGGGAAATAAGACTTCGTGGCACTTTAGGGATTATAATTAGAAAAACAATAAAAATTGAGGATATCGAGAGCTTTGAGGTTAAAGAAGGCTGGATAGGGTGTTGGGCTCCAATAAGGTTCAACTTTCCCGCAGAGGGATGTATCACCATCCACAAAAGGGGTCTTGATGTAGCCTTCACCACTCGTAACCCAGAAGAGATTGCAATGATTTTAACTACTCTTGGTGTTCCACGAGAAGCTTAGTGCCCTTCACTTTGACTATTCTCACACTCTCGTTTTTCTTTGCCATTCCATTTATGCACTCTGCCATCCATAGCTCATTTCCTACTTTTACTATACCCTTGGGGTTTAGCTCTTCTATAACCACAGCCTCTTTGCCAACTAGGGCTTCAGGGCCGACCTCAATTCTCTTCTCAAAAATCTCCCATAGAAACTTGACAGCGATAACATCTTTGAAAATGAGAAACCCTATTACAGCCAGTGCTGGTTTTAAGGGTACCTTAATCCCGGCTCTAGGGAGAATTAGAAATAGGAAGATTCCTACAACTATCTCATCTGCGAGTATACTGAGTATTTTCAAAGTGTTTTTAACGTAGGTTTTCACAACTTTCACACCCCTAAGTTTGGTAGCCCTCCGTAAACTAGGAATAGCAATCCCACGAACACTGGCTGGTGAAGAATGTAAATCTTTAGGGTGTTCCTCCCGATGAAGCATATGAAATCTATAAGGGGGTTATTTGGGGTTTTTATTTCTATTTTCCTGTATCCTTTTGGATAAAACAAAGCCCCTATTCCAGTACCAAGTAAAAAGACACCAAACCAGGGAAAAATTGGGAAGTAATCTAGGGTAAAAAAGTTTTGAGGCATTATTCCTAGAGGGAGCAATAAGAGCGTTGTTGTGGTCATGCTCTGGGTGATTTCTTTTCCCAGTATAAATATCGGTGCTATGAGAAGGTTTTTCCACCCTAAGCGGTAGAATGGAATTACTAGCAAGCTCGCAACTCCGAGGAAGTGAAGGATACCAAAGTATATCGTTCCTCTCTCTAAAAGAATGTATGTGGTGAGGGTTATTAAGATCCCAAGTCCAAAGAGCTTCCCGAATCTCAGTAAATACTTTTTATAGTTTTTTCGTCCCCTTGCATAGCTTATCCATAAAGAGAGACCAGAAATTGACACAAATAGAAATGCGGTTGCGTATGCGAAGAATTTCCAGAAAAGTTTGTGGTCCGAATAGCCAAGAAAGAACTGGAGGTCAGTTATGAAATTTGAGATAAGCATCATGACTAATGCTATTCCTCTTGCAAAGTCAACCTCCCAAAATCGTTTTGAGTAGATTTCACTACCAAACATCAAAGGATATAAACCCGAAGGCTTATTTAAGTTTGGGGTTGTCATGGAGAGAAAAGAACTGAGGCTCGTGTTTTTCACTTTGGCAATTTTAATGATGACACAGCCTGGGGCTATAGCTTTTGCCAACTTTGATGCTCCGTATGGGTTTTATAAAGATTTAACCACATGGATTTTATCATATCTTGGTGGGACAATTCTTCTGTTTGTGTATGGAGTGATGACAAGAGGAGAAATTAGTGGAAAGTTTCTTGGGTTTTATGGAATGCATATTCTGGTAACTCTTCTCCTTACATACTCTATAATTATCAGAGAGGTTAACCCCTCGCTTTCAGTCTTAACTCTTCCAGTCTTAATTTTCCTCAGTCTCTTTCTAAGTATAATGTTGTTTGTGCCTTCAGTTTTTTCACCTCCTTACTACTCTTATGATCTCCCTCTTATTCTTGCTCAAATAGGCCTTTGGATATGGGCGTTCTGGATGTTGCTTAAACTCAGAAAATTTGAGGAAGAAGAGAAGTTTTTGACAATTTATAGGGTCTTTCTTGGACTAATACTTTTTTCAATATTCTTTGGAGTTCTCAAATTGATAGAGGTGTTCAGATGAAAGTTATCAAAACAAGGGCAAAGAACATCTATACCAAAAGTAGAATTCCTGGAGTAGAGTATGCTATAAATCAATACGTTGGCTGTCAATTTGCTTGTAAATACTGTTATGCCAAGTTCATCTGCAAATGGAAATCTTATGGGGAGTGGGGCACGTGGGTGGAGGCAAAGATTAACGCACCAGAGCTTGCAAGAAAGAGAGTTTATGGAGAAGTTATGATGTCAAGCATAAGTGATCCTTATCAACCGATAGAAAAAGAGCTAAAGCTTACACGAAGGACTCTTGAGGCGATGAATAAGAGGAATAAGCTCAGCATCCTTACAAAATCCCCCCTTGTTATGAGGGATATCGATCTCTTCAAGCTTTTTAATGAAATTGAAGTTGGGTTAACAGTAAATAGCTTTGAAGGAAAGGAAAAGCATCTAATAGAACCACTTACACCTTCACAGAAGCTTAGAATTGATGCTCTTAAGAAGCTTAAAGATGAAGGAATCAAGAATTATGCCTTTGTGAGTCCAATAATCCCTGAACTTACTGATATAGAGGCCATAGTTAAAGAGACAAGAGGTTTTGTGGATTATTACTTCTTTGAAGTCCTTAATCTTGGCGCAGCTGGAAGAGAATTCAGAGAGATGTTAAAAAACGCTTTCCCTGAAAGTTACAGAGTCATGGTTAATGACGAAAAATTCTGGAAATTTGTGAAAGAGCTTATGGAAATTATAAAGGGGTTAAACATAAAAACAGAGGGTATCGAAATCCACAAGAGAGGATGGGAATTCATAGAGGTGAAATAAGTGGAAATAGCTCGAGTAAACGGCCTTCCATTTGAAATTCCAAATGTAAGATATTCTTTTTTCGACACTCCATATGTCCCTCATAAACTGGGTACTGCCGTAGATGTTTATTTTGAGGAAAAAGCTCTTTTTCCCTTTGAGGAAGGCAAATTAATTGAGATAAGGAGGATAAAAACTCCGAGGCACATTCCTGTTGGTGAGGATTATCTCTTGATATTCGAAGTGGAAGATTTTTGTCTGAAGGTTCTCCATGTGAATCCAAATGTTAAACTTGGTGAAAAGGTTTTTCTTGGTGATGAGATTGGAGAGTTAAGATTCTCCGGTTTCTTTTCACCTTGGAGTGATAAACATGTACATTTTGAATTTAGGCCGTGTCAAGACAGATATAGGGCTAGGGGAGGGATTGTATTCTTTCCTATCATAAGAAAATTGGTTCCAATGGCCAAAGGCAATGAATTTGAGGTTATTGAAAAGAAAGAACATTATGTCTGGCTGAAGCCACTTAGGAGAGGAAGAAAGAAAATGACTCCCTTTGGAAATATTGAAGGAGGAATGCCTCATTATCATTATGGAGCTATATTTGGGGATTTAGAAGGAGATCTTTTAGGAAAGAAAGTGAGAGCTAATATCCTTCTCGAAAATAACGTGGGAATTTTTACCACTGATTTTAGAGTATTTGCCAATGGAAGAGAGATTAAAGGCGTAGGTGTTTATTGCAATGAGGATAGACTTAAATTAATTGGTGGAGACTTAGAGGTTGGAGATCTTATAACGTTAGAGATTATTTAGAAGATTTATCTGATATTTGTAAACTTTTTTGCACCGTAAATTATATATTTACAAAATGAATTCTATATAAATGATTTGTTTATTTCTTTTTTTGTTTTGTTAATGTATACAGAGGTGTGTGGGATGGCGAAATTAGAGGAGATTCCTAAAGAAACCTTGCTGGAGATATACAAAAGAATGCACAAGATTAGAACTTACGAGGAAACACTTGCAGAGTGGTATTATAAAGAGAAGAGCCCCCGATTTGACATTTCTGCAGGCCCAATACCAGGAGAACTCCATCTTTCTTCAGGCCAAGAGTCTGCTGCTGTGGGAGTTTGCATGCACCTAAAGCCAGAGGATGCACTTATAGGGACCCATAGGGCCCACCACTTTGCGATAGCTAAAGGAGTAGACCTAAAGAAGATGACCGCTGAGATTTTTGGAAAAGCCACTGGTCTATCAGGTGGTAAAGGAGGGCACATGCATCTCTTTGATGCAGAATACAACTTTAGTTGTAGTGGAATTGTCGGAGCAAGTTTTCCACAAGCAGTTGGTGTTGGAATAGCCGCAAAGCTGAAAGGCGAGGATTATGTTGCGGTTGCAGTAGGTGGAGATGGTGCAGCGAATCAGGGGACTTTTCATGAAGCCCTTAACCTAGCGGCAATCTGGAAACTTCCTGTGATCTTTGTAATAGAGGACAACAGCTGGGCAATATCAGTTCCAAAAGAAAAGTCTACAGCAGTTTCAAAGAACAGTGAAAGAGCAGCTGCGTATGGAATTCCAGGGGTTAGTGTAGATGGAATGGATGTTATAGCTGTGTATGAGGTGGCTAAAGAGGCCGTTGAAAGAGCCAGAAGAGGAGAAGGGCCAAGTCTAATTGAGATAAAAGTTTATAGGTTGAGAGGCCACTTTGAAGGAGATCCTCAACACTATAGGCCCAAAGAAGATCTAGAGCTGGCTAAGCAAAAAGATCCCCTTCTGAACTTTGAAAAGATGCTCTTGGAGAAGGGTATTGCCACAGAGGAGGAACTCAACAAGATCAAAGAAGAGAATATTAAGGAAGTTCAAGAGGCTATTGATTTTGCTGTAAACAGCCCATATCCAGAACCAGAAGAAGCTTTAAAGGGCGTTTTTGCGGGGGGTGAGTGAAATGGCAAGAAAACTTCCCATGTATAAGGCCATATCTGAGGCTATAGCTCAAGAAATGGAGAGAGATGAAAACGTATTTGTTATGGGCGAGGATATTGGAGCATATGGGGGCATCTTTGGTGCAACAAGTGGTCTTCTTGAGAAGTTTGGACCTGAAAGAGTTAGAGATACACCAATAAGTGAATCTGCCTTTATAGGAGCAGCCTTAGGAGCTGCATCTAAGGGAATGAGACCAATAGTTGAGTTGATGTTCGTTGACTTCTTTGGAGTTGCCATGGATCAGATTTACAACCATATAGCCAAAGCCCACTACATGTCTGGCGGACAAGTGAAAATGCCAGTAGTAATAATGACCGCAATGGGTGGCGGGTATAGTGATGCTGCACAGCATTCACAATGCCTTTACGGACTTTTTGCTCACGTCCCAGGCTTAAAAATAGTAATTCCCTCAAACTCTTACGATGCAAAGGGACTAATGATTTCTGCAATTAGGGATGACAATCCTGTAATGTATTTCTTCCACAAAGGACTAATGGGCCTTGGATGGATGCCTTCTCCAGCTGAGGCAGCAGTTGAAGTTCCAGAAGAGCCTTATACTGTGCCTATTGGGGAAGCAAAGATAGTTAGAGAAGGAGACGACGTTACCATTGTGGCAGTTGCAAAGATGGTTTATGAGGCATTATGGGCTGCAGAAGAGCTTAAAAAAGATGGTATAAGTGCTGAGGTGATTGATCTTAGGACTTTGGTTCCCTTGGACAAGAAGACCATTTTGGATTCAGTAAAGAAGACCGGGCGCTTAGTTGTAGTGGATGAGGACTACAGAAGCTATGGAATGAGTGGGGAAGTTATTACAACAGTTGTTGAAAATGGGATATCTTTAGAGGCTCCTCCCGTGAGGATAGCTTACCCAGACGTTCCAGTTCCCTACAGCAGAGTTTTGGAGAGATACGTTCTTCCAGACAAGGAGAAGATAATTAATGCTGTGAAGGCCATAATCTGATTTGGCATTGGAGGAGAGACAATGGAAGTAGAGGTGAAAGTTCCACAGATTAGCCAGGAGGATAAAAAGGGTGTGATAAATCAGTGGTACAAGCATGATGGAGATCTGGTTGAGGAAGGAGAAGAGATAGCGGAGATTATGATAGAGAAGATAATCGAGACGATAAAGGCTCCAGCTAGTGGAAGGCTTAAGATATTGGTTCATGAGAACGAAGAAATTTCTCAAGGCCAGGTAATAGCCCTCATAGAGGTTTAGTTTTTTCAAAACTTTTAATTATTTTTCTTTCCAAAAATGATTATGCCGTTGAGAGTCTTGATTACTGAATTTTCAAATCCATACTTGAATTTAGCATTTGAAGAAGCCCTTGCAAGGGTTAGGGGGAAAGATATTATTAATGACACCTTGAGGATATGGACTAACGGGAGTTCAATTGTTCTGGGCCGTTTTAGAAAAGTTGATGAGGATGTTAATTGGCAAAATGTTGAGAGATTTGGAATTCCAATAATACGTCGATTTACGGGTGGGGGAACGGTTTACCATGATAGTGGTTGTTTAAATTACTCTCTGGTAATTAGGAGGGATGTAACTTATCCATTGGATTACCTTTATGGAGTTCTTTTAAGGGGAACTCTGTTCGCATTGAAAAAGCTTGGCTTGAGGAGTTATTTAAAGAACACTAACGATGTCGTTGTAAATGAAAGAAAAGTTTCCGGGACTGCTGCAAGTATAAGATGGGGGGTTCTTTTTCTACATGGTTCTGTGTTAGTAAATTCTGATTTGTTGAGACTTTATTCTTTCCTTAAGATCCCAAAATGGCACACTTTTGATCCAGTTAAATATAGGGTTGCCAATCTCTCCACTTTTGTGAAGGGAATTAAAATGGAAGATGTTGTAAATGCATTAATATGGGGTTATTCCAGGGCGTTACTGGAAAATCCTACCTTTGATGATCCCTTAAAGGAAGAATTAAAGATAGCTAAGGTCCTTTATGAAGAAAAGTATTCAAAGAAGGAATGGAACTTGACATATCCTCCCCAGCTGAATGAACGGGTAATTAACGAAAAAATAGAAAAAATGTGGCATTAGTCGCTAAAGAAGCCTCTCTCTGCTGCTATCTTCAGGGTCTTTTTGTAATCTATAACCCGAGGACCGTTTCTCGTTATTTTTGCTGTTATTTTTCCTTTTATCTCGGTCTCCCTTTCTCCATCAAGGGCTAAAAGAGATGGAGATGTTTTTAGTTCGATTTCTTCGTTTAATTCCAGAGTTCGTACTTCTTTGACTCTTATGCTTCTAAATACACCTGGGGCTATAGGGGCTTTTAATGATCGCCCTTCACCAAGCTCTACATATATCCCTAAATCATCTCTTTCTGTTATCTCTCTTAACATTCCCGGGATTGAACTTAGTCCAATGTTGTAGGGTGAGGAAACACTTGCCACAACTTCCTTTAGATATTCCGGCTTCCAAACAGCTTTGGAGCCTTTAAAAGAGTGCAACGTTGCGACAGCATCGATTAATGCTATATCCCTAAGTTCCCCATTCTCGTAGAGCTCAATTCTTTTTGTTTTGTATGTACCCTCCTCGGCTTTAACTATACCGGTTGCTATGGCTGAAACCGCCGCTCCAGCTATTGTGGCCTCTATCATGTATGGAAATACATTATTTGTTCCTGTGGATATAGGCATTAAAGGAGTCTCTCCAGAGGCCTTTGCTACCACCCTATTGGTCCCATCTCCTCCAATTACAATTATGGCATCTACTTTATCTCTCATGAGTTCTGTGGCTTTTAATGTGTCTCTCCAGTCTCCAAAAACCTTCATCGGAAGCATTTCCACTTCCAAAGATACTTGCTCCCCTACAGCATGCAATGCAGCTGGTACTATTCCAAAGGTTTCGGGCATTGCTAAAACTTTCTCAACACCCAATTCTTGCATTATGAGCAGAAGCCTTTTCACTATATTGACTTTTTCCATATTGTCGAATACACTTGCATGGGCTATCAAACGCCTTATATCCCTACCGGATTCAGGGTTTGCTATAATTCCAACTGTAATTTTTCTCATCAGGTTCCTCTCCTTATGTAAATCGTTATAAATGCTACCGCGATTAGGATTTCATCTGTTTTGTCTCCAAATTCTTTTAAAGCTATACCGGGTCCTTTTAGACCTCCTTCGATAATATTCACATCCTTCTTGCATTCTAAGGGGATTGCAGCTTTCACTTTCTCTATCGCCACACGTTCAGGGTAAGGAACACCGATGATGCTTTCTATTCTTATGTTCTTGGGATTGAAATCGAAAAGTTCCACAAGTCCAACAGCACAGACCCTGCTTATTGCATCCTTTACTGCTTTTATCGCAGCTTTTGTGGGGTCTTGTCCATGTTGATCTATCCCCATTCCCATTTCAATAACATATCTTTTCCATTCACCCAATCTCAAACACCTTCTCTGGATTTTCCATGTAGTACTTGACTCTTCCCAAAAACTTTGCCGCTGGTGCTCCATCTATGGCCCGGTGGTCAAAGGTTAGGGAAAGCATCATTGTATTTGCTATTTTGATCTCTCCGCTCTTAACTACCGGTTTTTGGGCTATTCTGTTAAGGCCCAGAATCGCAATCTGGGGTGGGTTGATGATCGGGGTAAAGGAATCAACTCCAAGCATTCCGAGATTTGTAATAGTAAATGTTCCTCCGACAAAATCTTTTTCCTTAAGTGCGCCTTTCCTTGCTCTTTCAACAATGTCTGCATAATCCTGTAGGAGCTCCTCAAGTGATTTTTTATCGACGTCTCTGATCACTGGAGTTATTAAACCTATTGGGCTATCTACGGCCACGTTTATGTTTATGTTCTCGTAAATTACTATTTTTCCTTCTTCCATTGTTGCATTAATCTCTATAAAGTCCCTAAGGGCTTTTGCAATGCATTTGAGCATTAAAACAGTATAGGAGGGCTTTGTGTTGAGTTTTTCAGTAAGCTTTTTTCTCATCTCGATGAGATTGTCCATCTCGGTTTCCATATTTAGGGTCACGTGAACAGCCTCTCTGTAGCTTTTTGAGAGTCTCTCTGCTATGACTTTTCTTATTCCAAACACTCTTTTTTCTTCTTTTACTTTTGGAAAGAAGTGCTCTTTTATGTATTTCTCAAGATCTTCAAGTGTAACCTCTCCGTTGGGTCCTGAGCCTTGTATCTTTGAGAGATCTATATCATATTGCTCAGCGATCATTCTAACTTCTTCCCTCACCACTTCAACTCCCCTCGGTTTCTATTATTGCTATAACTTCACCTACAGAAACTTCATCACCGATATCATGAAGGATCTGCACCAAAACCCCAGAAGCTGGAGCTTTCACTTCTCCGGTTAACTTCTCAGACTCCACTATAGCGATTATTTCCTCTTTCTCTACTTTTTCTCCAACCTTCTTTTTCCACTCTATGATAGTCCCTTTTTTCATGGTCATACCTAATTTTGGCATAATGACATTTACACTTGACATAGATATCACCATATCGCTATTTTAACTTGATCTTAATAAACTTTTGGAATAAAAATAGAAAAGTATATATACTTCCTCTTTAAGAAAGTCACAATGTTTAGTTGTGTTGTGGTTCAATAACCTCCTTACAAAATAAGCTCTTCTTCAAATCTATAATGATTAGAGGGGAGGGAGATGGCTGAGATCCCAAAAGAAAAACTGTTGTGGATATATGAAGCAATGGTTAAGATAAGGGAACATGAAGAGCGGGTTGCAGAACTTTTCGCTCAAGGCAAGATACCAGGGTTCGTTCACTTATACATTGGAGAAGAGGCAGTAGCAACGGGAGTAATGGCTCACCTAAGAAAGGACGATTTTATAACGAGTACTCACAGAGGGCATGGACATTTTATTGCAAAAGGGGGCAACATTAAGGCCTCAATGGCGGAGTTATTTGGAAAAGCTACTGGGATATGCAAAGGAAAAGGAGGATCAATGCACATAGCTGATTTGGATGTCGGCGAGCTAGGAGCAAATGGTATAGTCGGCGGTGGAATTCCTCATGCGGTAGGCGCAGCATTAGGGATAAAGCTAAATGGTTTAGACAGTGTCGCTGTGGCGTTCTTTGGAGATGGAGCATCTAACCAGCAAAACTTCCACGAGGCAATAAACCTTGCTGCGATTTGGAAACTTCCGGTTGTATTTGTATGTGAAAACAACCTCTATCAAATTTCTCTTCCCTACTCAAAGCAGCAAGTGATAAAAAGTGTTGCTGAAAGGGCAGCAGCCTATGGAATTCCTGGAGTTAGTGTAGATGGCCAAGACGTTTTTGCAGTTTATGAGGTTGCTAAAGAAGCAATAGAGAGAGCTAGGAGGGGAGAGGGACCAACTCTAATAGAGGCAAAAACCTACAGGTTCAGGGGACACTTTGAGGGAGATCCTGAAATATATAGATCAAGAGACGAGGTAAAGTGGTGGAGAGAGAACAAAGATCCCATAGTGATTTTCGAGAGAACCGTTCTGGAGAAAGGCCTCTTAAGCAAAGAAGAACTTGAGGGGATCAAAGAGAAAGTTAAGAATGAAATTGAAGAGTCCATAAGGTTTGCTGAGGAAAGCCCATGGCCCAAACCGGAAGAAGTTCTTGAAGATGTATTCTCAACCCCAACAAAGGGGGTGTTGGTATGGCAGTGGTAAGGGAAATCACCTTTGCAGAAGCCCTTAATGAAGCGCTAGACTATGAAATGTCCAAGGATCCAAAGGTTGTTGTGATGGGTGAAGACGTGGGAAGATATGGAGGTATCTTTGGTGTTACAAAGGGACTCATTGATAAGTATGGGGAGGAAAGAGTTAAAGATACACCCATAGCAGAAAGCGGATTTATAGGAACAGGAGTAGGAGCCGCTGCGGCAGGTTTGTTAAGGCCTGTTGTGGAGCTAATGTTCATAGACTTTCTTGGGGTAGCATATGATCAGATTTACAACCAAGCGGCTAAAATGAAGTACATGTTTGGAGGAAAGGCCAAGATTCCAATAGTGATTAGAACAGTCTCTGGAGCAGGAGCAAGCGCTGCAGCACAACACTCTCAATCGTTGCATGCGCTCTTCATCCATGTCCCAGGATTAAAGGTGGTTATGCCCTCCACTCCATATGATGCCAAGGGGTTGCTAATATCTTCAATTGAAGATGATGATCCAGTGATTTTCATCGAGCATAAGATGCTCTATGGAATTAAAGGGCCGGTTCCAGAGGAAGCCTATTCAATTCCTCTTGGTGAGGCTGATGTTAAGAAAGAGGGAAAAGACGTCACAGTTGTAGCAACAGCTTTAATGGTTCACAGAGCCCTAGAAGTTGCGAACAAACTTGAAGAGGAGGGAATAAGCGTTGAGGTCATCGATCCAAGAACTCTTGTACCGTTAGATGCCGAAACTATTCTCAATTCCATAAAGAAAACTGGAAAGCTTGTTGTAGTGGATGAGGCCTATCCAAGGTGCAGCTTTGCTACGGATATAGCAGCCTTAGCCGTTAGTAAAGCTTTTGAGAGCTTAAAAGCTCCAGTTAAGCTTGTTACAGCTCCAGCTACACCAGTTCCCTTCAGCCCAGCTCTAGAAAAAGAGTGGATGCCAAGTACGGAGAAAATTGAAAAGGCAATTCGGGAGATTCTTTGACTTTTAATTTTATTCTATAGACATTTTAAACCTCGTATATCTCTGTTTCCATCCTTTTTGCTTTTTCTACATAAACTCTCTTGAAGCGTACCTTATTGTATGAAATAATTGCTATTATTGCATAGGGATCGCATTTTCCACCAAGCAAGTGTCCTCCATAGACATTATTGTTTTTATCTGCAATGCTTACATGGAGATGGGCTCTTGGAGCAGTTTCTTGGAGATATCCTGTTATCGAGACTATTTCATAGATTCCTTCAAATTTTTTCCGCATATATCCAGTACCAGTGTAATACCCTATTTCTAAATCTTTTAGCATTCCAATACCTGAGATAATCATCCCGGCTTTGATGTTTTCGTTTTCTGCAACTTTTGTTAATCCATTTAGAAGATCTTCGTCTCTTTCTAGTTTTACTATCAAGTACTCATTATCTCTCTTAATGTACATTATAGAAGCCCCCTAAAGCATAAATAAAAATAATTAAAAATTCAAAAAACTCATTCTTCTTCTAAAACAGTTACTATACCATTTATTCCATCCAAGCGCACTTTCATACCATCTTTGAGCATCCTGGTAGCTATTCTTGTACTCACTACACAGGGGATACCAAATTCTCTTGAAACTATTGCTGGGTGAGAGGACAGTCCTCCACTGTTTGTTATTACTCCCTTTATTTTTGGATATACTGAAATCCATGCTGGGCTTGTTATGTCACAAACAAGAATGTCTCCATCTTCAACTTTGTCGAATTCATGTGGTCCCTCTACTACTTTAACGACTCCTTCTATTACCTTTGGTGCTCCTGCTGCGAGACCTTTTAAGATTTTGGCCTTACCAGTCTTTGCAAGTTCATATGTTTCTTTTTCTTGTTGTAGTTTTTCAAGGCTCCATCCCCATAGTCCCTGCTTGTATGGCTCTTCTTTGATGGACCATTCTGTAATTGTACCTACATAAGGAGCTGGGATAATTTCTTTAGCTTTTTCTCTTTCTTCTTTCCTCTGCTTGACTAAAGCTTTGGCATCAATTTCTGAGGGATCTGCAAATAGTGTTCTTATCTCATCATACTTCAGGTAAAGTATGTCGTAGGGCTCTTCTAACAGGCCTTCTTTTACAAACTTCTTTCCTAACTCTCTAAGTACGTATTTTGCAGCTGCGTTTGTTTGTTGGTCAATGTAGAAGTGGTGGTTTGGTGTTAGTGGTGCCATTCTAATAGCCCTCTCCATTTTC